>JBJFHV010000372.1:0-7868 GCA_051894015.1 Acutalibacteraceae bacterium
AGTTTTGTAAGATCATCGGGCGAAACTGATCATCCACGCTGAATTTTCGTTTTCTGATTGCTTTGAATGTTTCTGCACCCTTCATATCGGACTTGCTCTTTCCGCTGATTGAGCAAGTCCGCGCACTTCTTTTATTGATTTTTTGACCGTTCAGACAAAATAATTGACCGTTCAGACAAAAATCCCCAAAATCGACAAAAAATGTGTATAATAAAAACATAAGAAAAAGCCATTACGGCTATTCTTGAGCGGCGATTTCTCCAGGCCGTTCCTCTTCAATCAATTTGATAGTTTCAACACCCTTCATAAAAGCGGGCTTGCCTTTGACTCATAGGGCAAGCCCGTGATACCCCCCCAAAAAAAAGAATAATTGCTGGGTGTGCGGAAAGATATAAAGCAGAGAATGATTCGTCTGTTATCCCTCGCGGCGGCAAGAAAGCAGCCGGCGGGGCTTTTTTTGTAGAAGTAAAAGCAGAAAGTCAATCGAAAAGAGTTGTAAATGAGCCGATAAATATGGTATGATATGTTCGATAAGTCAGACGAGGAAAACCCGTTATACGAAAATAATATAAACCGGACGGAGGAACCAAAAATGAACAAATCCGAATACACGGCACTCAGCAAAAAGGCGGAAAAGCTTGAATTGACCGATGAGGAACGCAAAAAGATCGACGGAAGCTTTATTTCCCTTCCGAGCGGCAACACCCATTACGAAATGAAAGGAGAGGGTGAGCCGATTGTTCTTGTTCACGGCTACGCCACACCGTATTATATCTATGACAAGCTGTTTGACGCCCTTGTCAAGGCCGGTTACCGTGTTTTGCGCTATGATCTTTTAGGCCGTGGTTATTCCGAAAGAGTCAAAGCGGATTATACCCCCGAGCTTTTTGCTAAACAGCTCAAGGAGCTTACCGGAGCGCTTTTGAAAGACGAAAAATTCTATCTTGCCGGAACGTCAATGGGCGGCTCGGTTACGACGGCATTTTGCCGCCTGTATCCCGGAAGAGTGAAAAAGCTGATTTTGCTGGCGCCTGCGGGAATGGACAGCTTTAAGCCGCCGTTTTATATGAAACTGAGCGATATCCCGGGTATCGGTACCTTTATTTTTCACCTCATCGGAAGCAAAACCCTTCTGAAATCCTGCGCGGGCGAAATGCATTATTCACCGAGCGAGGAAAAGGACTATTACGAAAGGGCCTTCGCCGATGCGATACAGTACAAGGGCTTTTTACGCTGTACACTTTCTTCGCTTCGCAACACGATTCTGAAAACCGACAAGACGATTCTCGGCTACAAGGCGGTCGCCAAGGAGGGCATCCCGGTGCTTTGCATCTGGGGAACGGATGACAAAACGATGCCGTACTATCAAAGCGAACGCTTCAAGGAGGTTTGTCCCGACGCAAAGCTTATTACCTATGAAAAGTCAGGTCATATTTTCGTCTATGATGAGGGCGAAAGAACGGCCAAGGACGTGCTTGCATTTTTGAAAGCGGAATGAAGCTTATGCTTCACATACAGAAAAGGAGATCGGACGGACCGGTCTCCTTTTCTGGATAAGCGGTTTATGTCGGCTTTTTGTCCGGATACAGATTTTCACTTTATTCCACAATCCGGATCGGAAAAATAAAGAATATCAAAAGTGCAAAAGT
This sequence comes from Acutalibacteraceae bacterium, assembly GCA_051894015.1. Taxonomy (GTDB): domain Bacteria; phylum Bacillota; class Clostridia; order Oscillospirales; family Acutalibacteraceae; genus UBA6857. Next base: position 1,650 of record JBJFHV010000372.1, read on the forward strand.
ATCCGCTCTATAAAAATGACACCAAAATCCTTTGAACAGTCGGCACAATCCATATTTTTATGCAGAAACGGATAGAAACGGTTGATGCAATTTATTTATTGGGTGAAATTTGATGTAAAGCCACTTGCTTCACACAAGAAGTTTATCTGTAAAGTTTTTTTCTTACTATGTTGAAAACTCCGTGGATTTTATTGAAAAACTTATAATTTTCAACATTGTTTTTCTGGAATGTAATTGTGAGGGCGAAAAAAAGTAAAGTTTTCAACTTTACTAACACCTTTTTCCACATTTAGATGATGATTATTCATTATTCATCCGGTTTTTGTATATACAGTCGGACGGTGAAATTATGCATTTTTTGCTTCCTACCATCGGCAAACGGATACTCCGAAGATTTTAAAGATGACAGGCTGACGGCGAAACGGTACAAGGCGCCCCGATACGGCGAAGCCGTATTTTTGCCGTTTTGGCGGCAAAACAAAACCCTCGGGTTTTGCGGGGCGCCGTCCTGCCTTCGGAAGTGACTTGTTCGAAGGCACCGCACTTTCCTCCGCTTATGATTTGCGGTCTTTCCGACGGAAAAAACTTACTTTGCGGACGAATTCTTTCATTGAGCAAAAAGGAAACCCGCGACCGCTTCCGGACGCAGGCTTCATCATTTATACCGGTTGGGTGTCATCTCCCGGTTCGCTGATTTTTCGCGATAATACGGCTGCTTTGACTGAGGCCGCAAATCCAAAAACTCCCGTTGCCGCCAAAGCGGAACGGATACAGGCTTTTGTCACGATTGTATCCGAATCAATTTTTATCCATGCCGTGCCGATTGTCGGATCCATAAACAGCTTCACCGAATCTGACAGCATCCAAGCGGCAAGGCAAACCGCTGCGACTGAAACGGCGGCAACAATAACAGCAGGAACAATCCCCGACTTTTTTCTTTTGGTAACGGGAAAGAGAATGACAAAAGCAATTCCCGATGCGACCGCAGTCAAGGCGGACAGTACGGTTTTGATAATGAGCGAAATAATAAGTGAACGGCATTCATTGTGAAGCTTGTCGGTATTTTTGAGATTTTCGTTAAACAGCATCGAGCCGCCGAAAACAAGACTGAATTCATACGGACCGGTGAATTCTTTCATCGCTTGCTTGAGCGAATCTGTCGAAAAATCAGAAAGCGCAGTGGAGAGATTGACGGTAAGAGAGCCGTCGGCAGAATTTGTGATTTTAACGGTTTTTGCGGTTGAGGTGTTTACCTGTACCGAATTGTAGCCGTCGCTTTTCACTTCGTTATTTTGTGAAATTACACAATATTCAACGCTTTCGAGTGATTCAAGATACTCTTTGGACTCCCGATAAGCTGTACTTAAATTCAGCTTCGTTTCCTCGCTTCGTCTGTCATACTCTTTTTCAAAATATTCTTCGATTTGTTCTTTGTCTGTCCGCGCATATTGGAGATTTCCTTCAAAATGAACGGCGGCTCCGTCTGTTTCCTTGTCGCTTAAAACCGCAAAGCCGTTTTCGACGGTTTCGCTGTCAAGCGAGTCGGTCTTGATTTTTTCTTCGGTGAAATAGACCGTGTCCGCAATGTTTCTTTCGGTGTCTTTTCGTATGGCTTCGATTTCGCTCATCACATAAGGCGAATTTTCAAAAAGAGAAAGATCATTTTTCATAAGCGAATAGGTCAATACTTTTTCGGCGAGCGTGTTGACTTCTTCTTTTACAGTCTGACTTTTTTCCGGGTCATAGTTCGGCGAAAGACAGTCGGAAAAGTAAACGGGATTGTCTCTTTTTTGCCCGAGAATACCGAAAGCGGCTTTTGCCAAGAATCCCACCGACACGATCATCAGCAGACAAAGCAACAGACAAGCCGCCGGTTTTCCTGACCTCTTTTTTGTTTTCATAAAAAACCGCCTCCTTTGTTAAAGATTGTTTGAAAGCGCGGCAAAATCGCTCAGTGTCAGCTTCTCCGCCCGGACGTTGAGGTCAAGGCCGACATCCGCAAGGGCTTGTTCAACTTCCGGTTTCGGTATGCCGAGCCCCGAACTGATCGAATTGAGAGCCGTTTTGCGCCGCATGGAAAAGGCTGCTTTGACAAGACGGAAAAATTTCTTTTCATCGTCAACCGGAACAGGCGGTTCTTTTCGGACGGTAAGCCGGATGACGGCACTGTCAACCTTCGGCATCGGCATAAACGAGCCTCTTTTGACATCGAAAAGCTTTTCGGGCTTTGAAAAATAATTCACGCAGACGGTAACCGCTCCGCTGTCACGCGAGCCGACCGGTGCAGTAAGACGGTCGGCAACCTCTTTTTGAATCATGACCGTAACGCTTTCAATCGGTATTTTCGACTCGAGCAGCATGGTGATGACCGGCGAGGTGATATAATAGGGAAGATTGGCGCAGACGGCGACTTTCATTCCGCCGAATTTTTCTTCTATGAGCTTATTAAGGTCAATCTTCATAATGTCGGCGTTGACGATTTCAACGTTGTCAAATTCTGCCAGTGTTTCGTCAAGTACAGGCAACAGTCGGGTGTCCAGCTCGACCGATACAACTTTTTTTGCTCGTTTGGCAAGCTCCTTGGTCAGCACGCCGATTCCGGCGCCGATTTCGATCACTCCGGTGTTTTCGTCCGCACCGCATTCCTCAGCCATTTTCGGGCAGACCGTAGGATTGACAAGAAAATTCTGACCTAAGGCCTTGGAAAAGCTGAAGCCGTGTCGGGAAAGTACGTCTTTTATTACATTGATATCCGAAAGTTCACTCATACGATTTCCTCTCAAAAAAATATTGCTTTTTCGTGTATTCTTTGTTTCAATATTCTATTGCAATTTACCCATAATGTTGTATAATACAATAGATATTATAAACGAGGTGATTTGTTATGTCAATTCTTGTTACCGGCGGAGCCGGCTATATCGGCTCGCATACCTGTATTGAACTGATTAAAGCGGGTTACGACGTTGTTGTGGTCGACAATCTTTACAACAGTAAAAGGGAAGCGCTGAAAAGAACGGCGGAGCTTTCGGGTAAACAGGTTCCGTTTTATGAATGCGATATCCGCGACAAAGCGGGACTGAGCAAGGTTTTCAGTGAGGAAAAAATCGACGCGGTCATTCATTTCGCCGGTCTGAAAGCGGTCGGCGAATCCTGCCGGAAACCGCTCGAGTATTACGACAACAATATCGGCGGTACGCTCACTCTTTGCGAAGTGATGAAGGAGTTCGGCTGTAAAAAGCTTGTTTTCAGCTCTTCTGCTACGGTTTACGGCATGAACAATGTTTCGCCGTTAAAGGAAACAATGCCGACGGGCGGAACGACAAACCCCTACGGAACCACCAAATATATGATTGAGATCATTCTTTCCGACCTTTTCAAGGCGGACAACGAATGGTCAATCAGTCTGCTTCGTTACTTCAATCCCATCGGCGCCCACGAAAGCGGAAGAATCGGCGAAGATCCGAACGGAATTCCGAACAATCTGATGCCGTATATTTCTCAGGTTGCCATCGGTAAGCTTCCGTGCCTGAGCGTTTACGGAAACGACTACGATACCCCCGACGGAACGGGCGTCAGAGATTACATTCACGTCGTTGACCTGGCTTTGGGTCATGTTAAAGCCGTTGCAAGAGTGCTCGGCAAGAACGGACTGGATATCTACAATCTCGGAACCGGTGTCGGTTACAGCGTTCTTGACGTCATCAATGCTTTCGAAAAGGCAAGCGGAATCAAGATCAACTATAAAATCGTAGACCGCCGTCCGGGCGATATTGCCACCTGCTATTCCGATCCGTCAAAGGCTTTCAATGAGCTTGGCTGGAAAGCGGAAAGAGGACTTGAGCAGATGTGCGCCGATTCCTGGCGTTGGCAAAGTCAGAATCCGAACGGATACGACGCATAATAATCCTTAAGGATTTCGAGCGAGTAAAACTTATAACGGACAAAAAAGCATTTGCTCCGAAACGACAGGGCAAATGCTTTTTTCATTTTTATTTCTTCGTCCATTTCGCATAAAAAACCTTGTTCCCGGAGTCCCACGGCTTCAGACTGTCGGTTTTTCCTTTGACAAGCTTGCTGTCCGTGTACCAGCCCGAGAAGGTATAGCCGCTTCTTGTCGGAACGGGCAATGTACAGCCGGTTCCGCTCTGATAGACTGCTATATATGAGGACGGAAGTGTTCCGCCGTTTAGCTTATAGGTGATCTTATAGGTTTTCGGCGTGATCCAGACCGCATACAGTGTGACGGTACCGCCGTTTTTGGCGGTCAGCGATTTTACTGACTGTCGGTTTACATAAATTGCCTGAGAACTGTTGGAGATCGCCCAGCCGGCAAAGACTTTTCCGTTCGGAGCCGTGAAGGTGTTCGCCGAAAGTCTTGCCGCAACGCCGTAGACAAAGCCTGTCTGTGTTTTCATCGTGCCCGAACCGCCGTTGGCGTTGAAGCGGACGGAGTAAGTGTTAGGCGACCACTTGGCGTAAAACGTTTTATCGCCGGCGTCCCACGGATTGAGAACCGTTGTTTTCCCTTGGGTAAGCCCTTTGTTGGTGTACCAGCCGGAAAACGTATAGCCGGTTCTGGTCGGAATCGGAAGCGTACACCCGACAGAGGAACGGTAGGTTTTCGGACTGTTCGACGGAAGTTTGCCTCCGTTGGGGATAAGCGTCAGTTTGTAGGATTTGGTGGTCGTCCAGAGGGCATACAGCGTGACGGTGGCCTTGTTCTTTGTCGTAAGCGTCTTTACCTTTTGTCCTTGCCTGAACGCGATATGGTCATTGTTGTCCGAGGTGGTTGACCAGCCGGCGAAAACTCTTCCCGGCGGGGCCTTGAATCCGTTCATGGCAAGCTTGACCGTGTCGTCGCGTCCGACTTTCTGGGTTTTGACGGAGCCGCCGCTCGCTTCGTTGCCGTCGTAGCGGATGTAATAGTAAGCGGGGGACCACTTGGCATAAAGACTGATGTCCGAAGAAGCCGAAGCGTCGATCCGGGTGATTTTTTTCGTAAGCGCTTTATCGGCATACCAGCCCTCAAAATAAGCGTTGGTTTTCACCGGCGTTGCCGTGATGTCGCGGGCGATGCCCGGAATATAGGTTGCTTCATAATACCGGGGCATTTTTCCGCCGTTGGTGTTGTAAAGGATTTTTTTAGAAACGGGTCGTCTTAAAAACGGGTAGCCGCCGTTTCTGGAAGCGTCAATATCCCATGTGTTCGTAAAGTCCCAGCCGCGGTAATACGCCTTTGTTTTCATGTCGGCGGTAATGTTGTATTGTCCGTCGGTCGTTACGGCGGCGGAGTAACAGTACTTAGTCTGTTCCGGGGTGTGGTTGTTGGAACAGACGGCACTTTCAAAGGAGGGCGACACGATCAGACCCCGTGAATAGCAGTTGCGGATCGTTCCGATGCTGTATCCGGTGATGCCGCCTGCGTTTCTGTACCCGTATATGGTGCCGTTGAAGCCGCATTTTTCGATAATACCGCTATTGGTTGCACAGATTCCGCCGACGTCGGACAGGTTAAGAGAACCATCGATAGAGTACATGGTGGGGGTAATTTTACCCGACACATAGCAGTTACTGATTTTTCCGCTGTTTGAAGCAATGAGGCCGCATTCGGTTCTTCCGCCGATATTCGTGACGTTCAGGTTCTGAATGCTTCCGGTTGAATCAATATCGAATAAGCCCGCACCGTTTTCACAGATCATATTTGAAACGGTTTTGTTGTTTCCGTCAAAATAAAAAGGAAAAAGATAAAAGGATGAATCCATTTCGGAATTCCAGATCTTGCCGCCGAGATCAATGTTTGCAATCAGCCGGAAATAAATCGGTTTTTCGATGGCATGGCTGAGTAGGTACGGCTTGATAAAAGCAAGCTGTCCGGCGGTCGCAATCAGATAGGGGTTATATTTGCTTCCGTTTCCGCCGGCAAAAGACGAAGCACAGTGGTTTTCCCACTTATCGGCGGGAAGTGTTTCGGAAACATAGGCATATGGTCTCAGGATCGGATAGCCGCCGTTCTTTTGGCTGTCGATTGTCCAAACGGATTCAAAATCCCATTTATAAAAGGAAGCCTGATTTTTCAGCGCAGAGGCTTCTGCTTGCTTGGCTGCATTGTGCTTTCCGAGTGAGCCGTATATCTGTCCTTTTCCGTCTTTTACACTATAGGAGGTGACAATTTCGCCGTACTGAGCAAGGTCGGCACCGATGCTGTAACAGTTTTGGATC
>JBJFHV010000373.1:0-7861 GCA_051894015.1 Acutalibacteraceae bacterium
CAAGCAAAAAGGGCCCAAAAAAGCGGGGACAGTAAATACCGTGTCCGCCTTTAATTTGTCTTGAAATTTTATGCTACGGAAGTTTCGGAAATGAAATCCTTGTCGAAGCAGGAGCAGGAAACATAGTTTTCTCTGTTATCTGCGTCTTTTGCGTTCTTCTTTTCGATAAGCTTAGTAACAGCAACATAAATACCGGCAATTGCACCGACAACAGCGGCGATAATTGAGATGATTTTCACTACCTTTTTAAACTTTTCCATGACAGGCCCTCCAAAAATATTTTCTTTGGTTCAATTATACACTTGTCTGTCTTTGTTGTCAATAGGTTAATAGCAGACAAAAACTTTTTAATAACTGATTTTATACTCACTCGTAAAGTCGCCGTGCGCCTGCATCTTGACGGGAATTAAAAGGTATTTTCCGCTGCCGGAGGCGCTCGGAACCTGCATATAATGCTTCATGGACGTGAGCTTTCCGTCCTTGTCAATCGCCGCTTCGATATACGAGTTATCGTACTCAATCGAAACCTCATCAAGCTTTGCTGAACTCGGAAGTCCCAGTGCTTCAAGACTGATAACCTCCATACAGCCCGCATAGCCGGCGGCTTCTTCGGTAAGTGTCTGCGTCTCGCTTCCGAACGTAAGCTTCAGGGTGTAACCGCCGTTTCCGTCAGCTTTTGCACTTGCGGATTTGACAAAGCTTTCGGTAATAGCGGTGTTTTTACCCAAGGGAGCAATTACCTGATCCGGGGATTTTCCGGCCTGTTCCTCTTCGGTTTCCTGCGCCATGCCGTCTTTAAACGTGTAGGTTTTCGTTCCGTTCGGAGAATTTTTCTTCACAAGATCGTCGGCAATCTTCTTAATCGTATCGCCGCCCGTCAGCTCGTCAATCGTCATATTGAGCGCATTTGTCTTAACAAGAGTAAAATCCTTGGTCTTTTTCAGTGCGTTTACGGCGTTGACATAAGCGGTGATAATATCTGCCTTTTCTTTCGGAACGTTTTTTTCGGCTTCCGCCTTTTCGGAGGCTTCTTCGGACGCCTTGATTGACTCCTTTTCGGCAATCAGCCAGTCAGGATCGCCGACTGTCGGGACAGTTGTGCCCTGATAATTGCCGTCAATGGAAAGCGGCTGCTGCGTCTGAGCCTGCGTGGTACTTGTTTCCGGTGCCTGTGTAGCAGGAGAAAAGGTCTGCGCCATGGTCGTCAACGGCGGTAAAGTTGTCGCTTCGGCATCACTCTTTCTTACACGGACAATACCGATTGCAAGACTCATACTGAAAATCCACACCGCCGCAACAATAATGACTGCGATTTGAATAAGCTTTTTGTAGTTCATACTGGTATCCTTTTGGGAAACCCAAGGAGGTCATCAGACTGCCTCCTTGGGTCGGGTCGTTTGTTATCTTGTGATGGAGTAGTTATAGCTCGACGTACCGCTCAGAGCCATCAGGAAGTTCATTCCATCGGCACTGCCGGACATGGAAACCGTAAACGGGGAAGTGACAGCGAGGCTTGTAAGCTTGCCCTCTTTCGTGATGACCGCCTTAACCGTGGTATCGCCTACGGAAAGGTCAATATTGCCTGCGTCGTCAACACCGGCAAATTCTTTTGCCATGTTTTCCGTAAAGCCGGCATGAACCGGCGTTGCGGAGCCGTTCTTCGAGGTTTCCTTTTTCAGCGTGAGCGTAATTGTCTGCGCGCCGTTGGAGGCGTTTACAACACTGACTGCGGAAATCTTCTTGCTGAAGTTTGCAACATCGTCCTGCTTATAAAGGTAGGCGGACGATCTTGACGGAGCGATCGCTTCGTCCGGGAAGATATTGTAGGTATTGCCGTTTTTGGTATAGGTGGCTCTTCCGTTTTCAAAATTCAGCGTTGTACTGTTGGTCTCGTTAAAGGAATTCTGAAGCTCTTGATAAAGATCGGGAGCAAGAATCTTGATGAAATCCTTGACGTCCTTACCGTCGGATTCGATTTTGTCGATGTTGGCGTTCATCTTGACGTCGCTTTTAAGCGTGAACTTTCCGGTATCGTTTTTCGCGTTATTCATAGCCTGAACAACCTTCAAGGTATAAAGCGTTTTGATTTCGTTGTTGCTGCTGTCGAAGTCGACAGTCGGCGTTGTGTATGTGAATTCCTCACTGCAATAAGGTACACTCTTCAACGAAAGATAATTTGTATACTTGATTTTTCCGTCAAGCTCCTGACAGGCACGGACTCTGAAGAAACCGCCGTTCGAGAGGATACGGATTGTGTACTTCGTTCCGGGAGCAAGATACGTCTTAACCGAACCGGTCGTGGTAGTGGTCTGGTTATCCCAGCTGTCCGAATAGGATTTTACCTGAACGGTATATTTTGTCGCTCTCGCCTGCGTATCAAAGGTGATTGCTGTTGCGTTGCCCGACGCCTGAGCCTTGAGATTATAATTGCCGACGCTGATTACCGACTTATACGGCTGGTTACTGTAGTAACGCGACGTATATACCGGCTTCCATGCCTTTTCAACATAGTCATAATACTCAAACTCATAGAATGCGTCTTTGACGGACGTCCATTTGAATGAATAAGTACCCGAATGTGTCGAATGGAAGCCTGATTGATATTCGCTTGCCGTAAACTCCGTAAAGTCAGCAAAATAAGTCTTGAATTTGATGCTGTCGGCATTCGCGCCGTAAGCATTGCTGCCGTTTGCCGTGTGGTAGGGCTTCACGGTGAAGCAATAGCTTGTTTCGGGACTGAGATCCGTCGCAGTGAAAGTTGTCGTTTTCACGGGATCTTTGTATCTTTCCCACTTCTTGGCGGACGCATTATATTTGTAAACATAATATGCGGTAGCGCCTGTTGCTTTATTCCAGCTCAAAGTCGCGCTGGTTCCGTAAGGTGTTGCGGTAAGTCCCGTAACCTTACCGGGAGCAGTCGTGAACGAAAAATCAGCATAGGATGAGAACACATTTGTGTTTCCGACTTTCTTAAAGGTGCGAAGACGAACCGTGTATTTTGTACCTGCACTGAGCTTTGTAAAAGTATACTTAGCGGAAGTTGCGCTAGTTTTCTTGACCCAGCCGGATGAGCCGGTCTTGATATATACCTGATATCCGGAAGCTGAACTTACCGCACTCCAGGTAATTGTTGCCGAATCCGCCGAAACGGAGCTCAGCTTAAACGAAGAGGGAGCCGGAAGTACACACTTTGCTTTAATCGTGGAAGAGAACGGACCGTAGTAGTTGGTATTGCTTACGGTTCTGTAGGCACGTACACGGTATTGATAAGTAACACCGAGCTTTGCACCGGTAATCGTTTTGCTGTTTGTGGTAGTTTTCAGCTTATAAACCCATTTGCCGCCGGAATAAAGATAAATCTGATATCCTGTGGCTCCTGCAACCTTGTTCCAGCTGAGCTTAAATCCCGTAGCAGTGGCAGAGGATACCTTTCCTCCGCTGACGGCTTCAAGAGCAGTCTTTGCGGAAACGGTTGCGGAATAATCACCGTAAGTCGTTTTGAAAATGCCCTTATCATAAGCTCTGACACGGTATTTATAGGTCGTATTGAGCTTAAGATTTGTGTGGGTGTAGGTTTTTGAAGATGTGGTTGCAAGCTTTTTCCAGCTGCTGCCCGAAGCGACATACACTTCGTAGCCGTCAGCATTTGAAACGCCTGACCATGAAAGCGTGATGCTGTTATATGTGGCAGTTGCTTTCGGTGTCGCAACCTTGCCGAGCGCAAAAGCACTGACACACGTTGCGAAAACCATGGACAGGCAGAAAAGCACAGCCACAAGGTGTTTGACAGTTTTTTTCATGGATTTTGCCTCCTTGTTGTTTTATTATTCACGCTTTGACCGAAAAAAGGTCAATGCAGTGTTTAATAAGTAAAGTCGTAGCTTTCGTTCATTTCGCCCTTGATACTGAGCGACAGCGAAGCACCGAGCTTACCGGTACCGGTTCCTTCAATCGGAAGCTTAACCGCAAGCTTTGTAAGCTTGCCGCTGCGGTTTACATAGGCCACAAGCGTCGCACCGGGATAGGTCATAGAAGCCGCGGTGATCTGCGCATTAACAGGGAGCTCAAGAGCTGCAAGATTGAGCGGATCCAGACAGGACTGATGTCCGACCGGAATAACGGTGTTGGTTCCGTCGAAGGTGGATACCTCGGTCTTGAGACGGATCGCCATTTTATATCCGTCGGAAGTTGCCTTTGCCGAAGCAGATGCAACATAAGACGCTTTGAGGGCGGCTTCTCTTCCGCTCGGCGTAATCCAGGAATTCAGATCCGTCACATTTCCGTCCTGATCCCTTGCCACGCCGTTTTTAACGGTGATCGTTTTGTCGGTCGGCGTCAGAAAGCTTTGAAGAAGCTTATCAACCGTACCCTGAAGCATGGATACAGAGCAGTCGGTACACACAAGATCCAAGGTGTCGGTCTTATGCACGGTACCGTTTTTCATCTTCTTGGCGTCATTGACCGCCTTGTTGTAAGCGGCGCATATCTCTGCCATGGAGCCGGGCAGCGCATTCGTACTCTTTGCCGTTGTGAATGCGAAATCCGTCCATGCGGAAAAGACGTAACCGCTGCCGACTTTTTTATAAGTGCGAAGACGTACCTGATATTTCGTTGCGACTTTGAGGCCCTTAATCGTATACTTCGCCGAGGTGACGTTGGCCTGCTTGACCCATTTGGAGCCGTTTTTCAGATAAACCTGATAGCCCGAAGCCGAGCTGACAGCCTTCCAGGCAAGCGTCGCCGCAGTAGCGGTAACCGATGCCTTGACACCGGACACAGGGGTAAGCGCACATTGTGCTTTCAGCGTCGAGGAAACCGGACCGTAATAGTTCTTGCCGTTTTCTGTCCGGTAAGCGCGGACACGATACTGATACGTTGCACCGAGCTTTGCGCCGGTAACGGTCTTGCTGTTGGCGGTGGTTTTATAAGTATAGACCCACTTGCCGCCCGTATAGCGGAAAACCTGATATCCGGTTGCGCCTGCAACCTTGCTCCAGCCGAGCGTGAAGCCGGTTTCCGTCGCCGCAGACACTTTAAAATTCTTTACGGCATTGAGTGCAGTCTTTGCGGAAGCGGTTGATGAAAAGGCACCGTACGTTGTTTTGAAAATACCCTTGTCATACGCTCTAACGCGGTATTTGTAGGTCGTATCAATTTTCAGATTCTTATGTGTGTAGGTTCTTGAAGATGTGGCGGCAAGCTTTTTCCAGCTGTTGCCCGAAGCGACATACACTTCGTAGCCGTCGGCACCTGAAACACCTTGCCAGGAAAGCGTGATGCTGTTGTATGTTGCAGAAGCTTTCGGCTTTGAAACCGTACCGATGGCAAAAGCGAACACACCGGTGGATAAAACGATGGACAGGCATAAAATCACAGCCGCAAAGTTTTTGATTGTTGTTTTCATACTATTTATCTCCTCGGATCATTTTGATTTTAATCAAACAAAAGGTCAAGGCTGTTTTTAATAGGTGAAGTCATAAACGTCTTTCATTGTGCCGTCAAGTCCGATCGCAAGCGAAAGCGATAACGAACTGAGCGTTCCGGAAATCTCGCTTGAAAACGGAAGCTTTACCGACAGCTTCTTGAGTTTACCGCTGCGGTTTATATACGCGGTCAGCGTCGCACCCGGATATTTGATGAAAGCGTTGTCGATCTGAATGGCTGTACCAAGTTCCAATGCGGCAAAATCAGTCAGATCCAGACACGATGCATGCCCCTTGGCAGGCACGGTGTTTTTGCCGTCAAAGGTTGACTCTTCGGGTTTGAGCCGGATCGACATTTTGTATCCGTCGGAAGTCGCCTTTGCCGAAGCCGCCGATACATAAGACGCTTTGAGTGCGGCGGTTCTTCCCGCAGGAGCAATCCATTCGTTCAGATCGGTTTTATTTCCGCCGGACTCTCTTGCTACACCGTTTCGTACGGTGATCGTTTCCTCGGTAGGCGCCAGCAGAGACCTTGTCAGACTGTCCATGATTGACTGGATCGACGACGGCGCCATAACCGATTCAATATCATAGGAACAGCTGCGTTTCATCGTGACGTTTTTTTCGTTTTTGGCGTTGTTGACGACCGCATTATACACCGAACAGATTTCTGCGGTCGAAGCCGGAACCTTATCCGGATCAACCTTAACGGTCTTATAAGCGGTCTTGAACGAAAAATCTACCCAGGCGGAATAGAAATAGGTACTTCCGATCTTCTTGAACGCGCGGATACGAACATCATATCTTGTTCCGCCGTCAAGTCCCTTGAGTGTACACTTGTTAACGGTCACATTCGCCTGCTTGACCCATTTCGCACCGTTTCTGAGATAGACCTGATAGCCCGAAGCCGAGCTGACCGCTTTCCAGGAAAGAACGGCCGAAGAGGTGGTGACAGAGCTTGCCTTCACCGCCGAGGGAACGGTAATGGCACATTTTGCCTTGAGCGTAGCGGAAAACGGACCGTAGTAGTTTTTGCCGTTTTCGGTTCTGTAAGCGCGGATTCTGTACTGATAAACGGTTCCGAGCTTTGCTCCGGTAACGACTTGGCTGTTCGACGCGGTCTTATACTTATAAACCCATTTTCCGCCTGCGTACAGATAAATCTGATATCCGGTCGCACCGGGCACCTTATTCCATTTCAGTTTAAATCCGGTTTCGGCGGCGGAAGTAACTTTCAGCCCTCTCGGGGCGCTCAGGCCCGTTTTGGCGGTGATGGTTTCGTACTTACCGTAGACCGTTGTGAAAAGATGTTTTTCAAACGCTCTGACACGGTATTTATAGGTGGTGTTGAAATCCAGATTCTTGTGAGTGAAGCTTTCCTCTTCGGTTGTTGCGATCTTTTTCCATGTTTTACCCGAAGCGACATACACTTCGTAGCCGTCGGGAACATCAGCACTGTACCAGGAGAGGGTGATGCTGTTATATTCGGCGTCAGCCGTAAGACTCGACACTGATCCGACTGCGAAAGCGCAGACGCAGGTAGCAAAGACCACGGACAGGCACAAAAGAACAGCCAGCAGATTTTTTACGGTTTTCTTCATTATGTTCTCCTCCCAATTTATAATACCGAAGAGACTGTGCTTCGGTTAAGCCCATAAGAAATAGAAAACCCGCTCGATATCAAAAGTAAGCGGTATATCGCTTTCACCGTCATTTACGATAATGGTAACCGTGTTCGTTATTTTAAGATTGTCAAAAAGACCGTTACGGATTTTTGTAAACGGTTCGGACACCTGCGTTTTATCAAAGCTTACCGAAACCACATCGAGTCCCGTCTCGGTTTCGATTCTTTCGGTATCAATTGTCGGTACAAGACGCTTTTCGGGAGCGGTTTCGTCCGTCTGATTTTCAAGCACAAAGCCGACCCTGTACCCGTTTTGATCGGATTGGACGCTGACTTTATCTTCGTCAAAATCTTCGGACGCAAGCGTCAGAACCGAAGCCGTCGGCTGCATGAGAGCCGAGAGTGTAACCGCGCTTTTTTCGTCCGCACCATTTATGATGTTATACTGCGTGCTCGCCGAAAACTGAGAAGCAACCGCGGACGACACCTTTTCGGCGTTGACAGTGTGCGGATTGTTTACGTCGGGTGTCACTTTTTGCATAAGTAAAAGCGTGAAGCTCTTATCTGTGTTTCTTGTTGCGTTGAAAGCTTTCACAAATGAAGTCAACGCCTGCCCGGGAGTAGTCGGAATATATTCCGTTTGGGCGGTAATTCCGATTACGGCGCTCAGATAGGTAACCGATCTGCGGACACTGTACGCCTGAATCGAAACATTATAGCTTATTCCCGGCATAAGTCCCGAAAGCTCAGCAGAGGTCTGATCGGCACCGACCTTCAACGTTTTTGCGCTTTCTTGTGCCGAAGAATAGTAAAG
>JBJFHV010000374.1:0-7860 GCA_051894015.1 Acutalibacteraceae bacterium
GGCAAGATATTCTCTTTCCTTTCTCGTCTTGTCGGGATACATTTCTTCAAGCTCGCCGGTCGTCACAAAATGAATCCTTTCGGGCAGAAGGTTTCCGATAAAGTCATATTCTCTCGTGATGTAATACTCGGTATGACGAAGGGCGGCATAGATCAGCTTGACCGTCTTTTTCAGCGTTTCAACGGTCCTTTCCTCTTTACCGATAATCTTTTCCCAGTCCCACTGATCAACAAAGATCGAATGAATATTGTCCGTTTCCTCGTCACGTCTGATGGCGTTCATGTCGGTATAAAGACCTTCGCCCTGATTGAAGCCGTACTTTTTCAGTGCGTACCGCTTCCACTTGGCAAGGGAATGGACGATTTCAAACTTCTCACCGCTGAAAAGATCGAAGCCTACGGGTCGTTCCGTTCCGTTGAGATTGTCGTTGATACCGCTTTCTGCGTCGACAAACAAGGGGGCGGAAACTCTTGTCAGATTTAGCTCAATTGCAAGATCTCTTTCAAAAAAATCCTTGACTTTCTTGATGGCCTGTTCGGTCTCTCTGACGGAAAGATGAGACGAATAACCGTCGGGAATAGTTACTGCCATAAATTTGACCTCTTTTCAAAAAATACTAAAATTAATTATAACAAATTCCGACCGTTTATGTCAACGCTTGATTTCATACTCTTTATTGAAAGCGATAAGATTCCTTATAACGCAAAAAAAGCCGCGCACAGCGCGACCTTCAAGTCAGACTTCGGCTAAAAGCGAATACCGCCCAAGAATCACACAGCGGCATTATGATCCGGCATAAACTTTTCGGCAAGACGGTTTTCGTCAATGCCGGTGATTTTTTCGTCCTTCGGAATCAGGGTATACACCGTCACCGCAACAACCATTGCGGTTGCAACGAAATTGATGAGACGGGAAGCCCGTGTGATCTTCTTGTTGATTTTTTTCAAAGCCTTGTTTTTCATAGCACTTTCCTCCGTCAATCAATCGTAATATGATAGCCGCATTCACTGAAATAGCGGACAAGGAAGCTTTTGTTTTCCCCTTGTCTGAGCCATGCGGTTGAAACCTGTTTGGTTTTAATGATTTCGTCGAGAAGCTGACGATTTCGGTTGACCCATGCCTTATATTCGATGTCGGGCATGAATACGATCCGTCCGCCTTTGTTTTCCATAAAATATCACCTCAATGATAGATTTGACAGTTACGGAAGAATAAAAACAAAAAGCCACAGATTTATCTGCGGCTTTGTTTTTGTTTGTGTCGGCATCGCCTTATCTTCCCGGGCCGCTTCCAGCCAAGTATTGTCAGCACTGATGAGCTTAACTGCCGTGTTCGGGATGGGAACGGGTGGACCCTCATCGCTAAAGACACCGACTGCGCTGTGTTCGTCGCACTGCGTTCTCAGTGTTGTTATTATACCGCCGTCGATCGGTTTTGTCAAGCCTTTTTTCAAGATTTTTTTATTTTTCTGTTTTTGGTCGCCGGGCGACTCCAGTGCCGGGGTCGTGTGACGACACCAATCCCGGGGTAGGCAGTGCTAAATTGAAAGTCGACAGCCCGAGCCGGTCGCGTGGCGTCACCAATGCCGGGATGCATGGTGCTGGATTTTTACCCAACAGCCCGAGCCGTGAGCTTGACGGTAAATTTTAATTTGTCGGGAACCCCTCTGTCAGCCCTGCTGACAGAGGGGTCTTCCACGCGACAAACTGAAATTTAGCAGTAAAGCAGTCTGTTTTTCTATCCGATATACTCACACTTTGCATGGTTGTAACACTGCGGACAAGCGACCCATTCACCGTCCGTATAATGACAGGTGACGTCGCTCTTTTTTCCGGCTGCAAGAAACGAAAACTCGGCATTTCCCGTTGCTCCGTTTCTTGATATATGAAAAGAGCATAGCCGGATTTCTTCGTCGCTGACTCCGAGAGAAGAAAAATCCTCACTGTTGACAAAAAAGCCGTAAGCCGCTTCGTATTCCGGCGTAGTTTTTATCACATTCAGTCCGATAAAAGGAGCCACTATTGAGATGCCGGCAAAAATGACAAAGACGGCAATAGACAAGCATATAATCGTAAGTTTTTTCTTTTTTAATTTTTTCGGCGGCTTATAGGCATTTACCGCGTCGCTTTTTTCCTCTTCGGTTTTATCGGAAAGAGCCGTCTTTTCCTCTTTTTTTGTCACAACTGTGCCCGCAACTCTGTCTCCGACGGAAAATCCGCTTGAAAGCAGAACAATCGCGTCAATACTGCTGATAAAAAAGAAAAGATTCAACAGCAAGCACTGTTTTCTGCCGGCTTTTTCACCGCTTTTTTTGTCGAGCACGATCAGCCCCAGACAACGCTTGCCGAGACTTCGTCCGTTCAGAAGAACATCCCGAAGGACAAAAATGAGCGGAAAAAGAAGAATGAAAAGCATCAAAAGAATAAACTTTCCCGGAATATTCGGCTTCTGCGACTGAAAAAGCAAAATAAAAATCAGTGAAGCAATCAGTGTCGGTGTTCCGCATATCAGCCAGTCAATCAGCCATGCCAGAAGGCGGAGAACCCGAACCGTGATGCTTTGGGCCGAATCAACCTTTTGAAGATATTCATACCGTTTGTATATTTCATCAACAGCTTTTTCGTCAAGGCTGTTCTGGTCGATATATTCGCCTTTGATAATCTCTTCCGCCCGGACTTTCAGAATGTCTGCAAGCTTAAACAGCGTATCTGTTTTCGGTTTGGATTCTCCGTTCTCCCATTTTGAAACGGCGGCAGGCGTAACGGAAAGCATAGAAGCAAGCTCGGCCTGTGTCAGTCCGTTTTTTTTCCCGAAGATAACATATAAAGTTACCGCTTTTATAATCGTTCATATAATTCCTCCGTGTTTTTGGTGAAAAAATTGTAGCAGAAAAAGGGGAGCAATTCAATGAAATCGATGTTGAATTTCAGTTGATATTGCAAAAACGGACAAAATGGCGGTTGATTTCAGCTCTTTGAGAATAAAACAAGCGGTACAGTTTTTCACTGTGCCGCTCTGCTTTTTATAGATCATTCAATTACAGACTAAAATAGGCCTTGACTTTTTCTATGCTGAAGCCCGACTTTTCTTTCGGAAAAGTCTCTTGCTCACGCACAGGTTCTTTTGAATAAGGAACATAGGCGGAAACAGCCAGCTTTGACGGCTCGTTCACCGCTTTTTCACCGCACAAGGGACAGATTTGATAGCTTTCCGGCAAATCGACTTTGCATTTTTTACATCTCATTGTTTTTTTCTCCGTTTCCGTCGGTACTTTCGACTCTGATATCGGTCCCGATTTCGCTAAGAATTCCGATGCATTCGGCGGCAAAGCTTGTGTCACGGTTTGCCATTGAAAAGCAAAGCGACAACATTCCGCCGTAACTGATGCATGAACAGGTCACGGCAAGACCGTAGTTTCTTGTGTCTCCGTTGATGAATTCAAGCCGTTCAATGCTTTCCGAAAGCTTTTCGTCAAGAACGCAGTCGCCGTAATTGGTGAAAATCGTTGTGACCTTGCTGTGCGAAAGCTTTTGCATTTTCCGAAGAACCGGAAGCTTGATAAAATTCGGAACAATTTTCAAAACAGGGTTTGCCGCAAGGGCGCCGAACTTATTGAGCGTCTTTTGAAGCTCTTCTCTTTTCAGCTGTAATCTGAGCTGATTTCTTGTCTTTTCGCATATTTCGTCAAGTGTGATATCCTGTCTGCCGTCCGGCTCAAAGGTGATGTATGTCTGCACGGTGAAATTGCGAGCACTGTGGGTTTCGAAAAACCGTCTGAGGTTCACGGGAACGGCAATCGTAATCGGCTCTTTGACCGGTTCTTTTGCCGCCCGGATCACGCCGAGAATCAGCACACACGACAGATATTCGGTGACCGTCATCGAATGAAGATGGGCACGGCTTTTGATTTCTTCAACGGGCATCATGGCAAAAATAAGCTTAAGATATTCATCTTCGTAGCTTTCGCTGAAATGATAGGCCTTTTTCAGCGTATCCTTGGCTTTTTCGCCGCCTTTAACGAAATAATCCGAAAACGCATTTGCACTTCTTTCTTCGGGCGTAACACTTGTAGTGAAAGCTCCCGTTTCACCGTTTTTCAGGTTGTTATACCGTTCCAGAAGCCGTTTGAAATATATCATAACGCCTTTTCCGTCTCCGAGCGAATGGGAGCACTCGATGGCAAGCCGGTTTTGAAAATAAACGAGTCTGAAATCCGGTTTTGTATCGTTTCGTTTTGTGATCGGAAGAAGAGGTCTTGCAAATTCCTGCCTTATTTCGGGCAGTTCATCGGTCAGCCTTTGATAGTTCCAGAAAAATCCTTTTCTTAAGCTGCTGTACATACAGGGGAAAAACGGGTTCAAATCCTCCGCTGCTTTTTTGAGCAGTTCGGGATCGACCTTATCTTTTAAAATTGCCGCAAAGCGGAAGGTTCTGCCCCAATGTTCCGTTGAAAGCGAGGAAAACATGATAGAGGCGGTATCAATTTTTACGAATCGGTAATCACTCATTTTTCAGTGCTGCCAAACCGCAGCGATCCTTTCCGTATATTTTTCAATTCATTTGCGGACCGATAAAACAGACCGCAAAAAACTCATAACATATCAAGTATATTGATAAAAGAAAAGTTTTCAACCCTTTTTCGGAAATATAGACAGGATAAAAAGAAATTGTTCCGTGCCTTTTTCAACAGAGTCATTGAGTACTGTTAAAAAACATTACAGTTTAAAAAATTGTCGCAAAAAATAACACAGAAAAATCCGCCGCATCATGAAAAAGCAGACTACGGCGGATTTTGTTTTTAAGAAATCTTATCTGTCAAGGATAAGGTTGAAGCCCTTTGCGACTTCGTCATACTCATGAAGAGCTTTTTCAAGGTATTCCTTACCGGCAGGCTCAAGATGATAATACTTTCTTGTTCTTCTCTTGCCTACAAGCTGAGAATACGTCGTAAGGTAACCTGCGTCTACCATTCTGTAAAGAATAAGGTAGAGTGTGCCTTCGAGCATTGTGAATCTTCCTTCGCTTTTTTCATTAAAAAGCTGAGTGATCTGATAACCGTAAAGATCCTCTTTGCTCAGAAGATGGAGCGCAAGAATTTCTGCGCAGCCGCGTTTAAAGTTTTCTCTGTTTTGACTCATAATAATTACCCCCTGCTTTAAAGCATTATACATTAATACATATACATTTTAACCTAATGCTTGAATATTTTCAAGTGTTTTAACAAAATTTATTAAGTTTTCATGAAATTTTTCTTGCTTTTATACAGTTTAATATATGAATATAGAAGAAGTTAAATCCAAAAAGTACAAACGAACTATTAGCAAGAAATATTACCCAACCAACTGCTCGGGCACTTAACTATCAATCAAGCACTATGTACCCCGGGATTGGCGTCGCCACGCGACCCGGCATTGGTGTCGTCACACGACTGAAAAATTTTTTCAAAAAACTGTTGACAAACGGAAAGCACCGTACTATAATAATACCAACCTAAACGGTAGGTAGAAAGTAGGTGGCCCTATGCCGAGAGATTTTGAAGAGCTTTTAAGAGCCAACTTCCGTTTCGGACGAATGTGTTGCTGTTGTCATAACTGAGATTTTAACCGAAAAAACACATTCATATAAACGAAAGGAAGTACCTATTATGTCAAACAATTATAAATTCGAAACCCTCCAGCTTCATGTCGGTCAGGAAACGCCCGACCCCGCAACCGATTCGCGCGCCGTTCCCATCTATCAGACAACCTCTTACGTTTTCAGAAACTGTGAGCACGCCGCCGCACGGTTCGGACTTGCCGACGCCGGCAACATCTACGGCAGATTGACCAATTCCACTCAGGATGTTTTTGAAAAGAGAATTGCCGCTCTGGAGGGCGGTGTCGCCGCTTTGGCTGTCGCTTCCGGCGCCGCAGCGATTACATATACAATTGAGGCTCTTGCCCAGAACGGCGGTCATATCGTCGCACAAAAAACAATTTACGGCGGAAGCTACAATCTTTTGGCTCATACGCTCCCGAATTTCGGCATCACCGCAAGCTTTGTCAATATTCATGACCTTTCCGAAGTCGAAGCCGCGATTCAGGACAATACACGGGCAATCTATATCGAAACGCTCGGAAACCCGAACAGCGATATTCCCGATATTGACGCCCTTGCGGCTCTCGCTCATAAGCACGGTCTGCCACTTGTCGTTGACAACACCTTCGGAACTCCTTACCTGATCCGTCCGATTGAACACGGCGCCGACATCGTGGTTCATTCCGCCACCAAGTTCATCGGCGGTCACGGCACGACGCTCGGAGGCATCATCGTTGATTCCGGTAAGTTTGACTGGGCGGCCTCGGGCAATTATCCCGCCATCGCCGCTCCGAACCCGAGCTATCACGGCGTTTCGTTTACCGCCGCCGCAGGTCCGGCCGCGTTTGTCACCTATATCCGCGCGATTTTGCTTCGTGATACGGGCGCAACCATTTCTCCGTTTGCCGCTTTCCTGCTTTTGCAGGGCGTTGAGACGCTTTCCCTTCGTCTTGAACGTCACGCGGAAAACACAAAGAAGGTTATCGAATACCTTGTAAATAATCCTAAGGTTGAGCACGTCAACCATCCGTCGCTTCCCGATCATCCCGACCACGAACTTTATGAAAAATACTTCCCTCAGGGCGGCGGCTCGATCTTCACCTTTGAAATCAAGGGCGGCGTGAAAGAGGCGCACACCTTTATCGACAACCTCGAGATTTTCTCGCTTCTTGCCAACGTAGCCGACGTCAAGAGCCTTGTCATTCATCCGGCGACCACGACGCACAGCCAGCTCAATGAAGAGGAGCTTCTCGATCAGGGCATCAAGCCGAACACGATCCGTCTTTCCATCGGTACGGAAAACATTGATGATATTATTGCCGACCTTCAAAAAGGCTTCGACGCTGTTGAGTAATGAAAGGAGAACCTTGTTATGTCGAAAATTTATACATCAGCCGACCAGCTCATCGGTAAAACGCCGCTTCTTGAGCTGACCCATATCGAAAAAGAACTGGGCTTAAAGGCGAAAATTCTCGCCAAGCTTGAATATTTCAATCCCGCCGGCTCCGTTAAGGACAGAATCGCCAAGGCGATGATCGATGAAGCGGAAAAGAGCGGAAAGCTTACGCCGGATTCGGTGATTATTGAGCCGACCTCGGGCAATACGGGTATCGGTCTTGCCGCCGTTGCCGCCGCAAGAGGTTACCGGATCATCATCGTCATGCCCGAAACGATGTCCGTTGAACGCAGACAGCTTATGAAAGCCTACGGTGCCGAACTGGTTCTCACCGAGGGCGCAAAGGGCATGAAGGGCGCAATTGCCAAGGCGGATGAGCTTTCGAAAGAGATTCCGAAGAGCTTCATTCCCGGTCAGTTTGTAAATCCCGCCAATCCCGCGGCGCACAGAGAGACCACCGGTCCCGAAATCTTTGAGGATACCGACGGTGAGGTTGATATTTTCGTCGCAGGCGTCGGTACAGGCGGAACCGTGACCGGTGTCGGCGAATACCTCAAGGCGAAAAAGCCCGACGTCAAGGTCGTTGCCGTTGAGCCGAAGTCCTCGGCCGTGCTTTCAACGGGCGTACCCGGCGCACATAAGATTCAGGGCATCGGCGCAGGCTTTGTTCCCGATGTACTGAACACCGAGGTTTACGACGAAATCATTGCCGTCGAAAACGAGGATGCTTTTGAAACAGGCAAGCTGATCGGTAAAAGCGAGGGTGTGCTTGTCGGTATTTCCTCCGGCGCTGCGGTCAAAGCGGCGATTGAGCTTGCCAAACGGCCCGAAAATGAGGGCAAAACGATCGTTGCACTCTTACCCGACACAGGTGACCGCTATTTATC
>JBJFHV010000375.1:0-7848 GCA_051894015.1 Acutalibacteraceae bacterium
AAGACAGCCGTACCGTCCGCAACGGCATTTTTCGCCGCCCGGGTCAACAATATAATGACCGATTTCGGTAACTCCGTTGTCATTTCCGGAAAAAATGTTTCCTCCCGACGAAAACGCTGAGCCGATACCGGGTCCCCATTTGAAATACAGTACCGCATCTTTTTCCGGTGTACTGCCATAAATAAGCTGCGCCAGCGCAAAGGCTTTTACATTGTTTTCAGTCACACAGCTTAAAGAAAAACTCTTTTCAAAAGTCACATTCAGATTTTCGCTTTCCCATACACCGAAACGGGAATCTTCAGCGTTTCCGATAAGGCAAACTCCCATACCGACCAAATTTTCCGTAAGTGCTTCCGATATACCGGACAGAAAGTTTTTTCCGTTTTTTATCACTTGCCCGACATCATTGGTAAAATCGGTTACACTTTGTTTGTAAAGCTTTCCCGAAAGGTCGCAGATGCTGTATGTAATAGCGTCCCTTTCGGCATTGATTGCAAAAATCAGCTTGTCGGAAAGTCTGAGCGAAAGCAGAATCTCTTTCCGCCCGCTTCTGCCTGTGTTTTCCATTTCACCGTGTTCGGTAATATAGCCCTCGTCAATCAGCTCAGAACATATTTTTGTTACTGCCGCAGGCGTAAGTGAAAGTTTCTTTGAAAGCTCTTTGCGGCTCATTTTTCCGCTTGCGTTCAGTTCGTAAAGAATCAGACTCCGGTTTTTACTTTTCAAGGACTGCAAGTTTAACCCGCTTTCCGTAATGAATC
This sequence comes from Acutalibacteraceae bacterium, assembly GCA_051894015.1. GTDB lineage: Bacteria > Bacillota > Clostridia > Oscillospirales > Acutalibacteraceae > UBA6857. The sequence continues at coordinate 762 of JBJFHV010000375.1, forward strand.
AGCCTCCTTATTTTAAAATCAGAGAAATACCGCTGATGAGCATCAGTACATAAGTAAATACCAAAAATGTGTTTCTGTTCAGTTTTTTACAAATTACGTTCCCGAGGACTATTGCCGAAAAGAGAACCGCAATACTGACAAAAAGCAGTATCAGCGTATCTTTTTGAAAACTACCCGCCCGTATATCGGAAAACATTATCACCGAATTTAACACAATCCACACTGAGGATAATGTTGAACGAAATTCGTCCTTGTCCGTCAGCTTTGCCGAGGCATAAGTGACAAGCAAAGGTCCGCCGCATACAAACACGCCGTGAATAAGTCCCGAGAGAATAAGAAGCAGCAAAGAAACAGCTTCGGGCAGTGTTTTGCTTTCTTTCTTAACAAAAAAATTGGCGGCATTTATTACGGCAATCAGAATCACGGTTATGCCCAAGACAATATATAGCACCTTTGCATACTGTTCGAAATACTCCGAAATGAAAATTCCGCCGATAATTCCCAGAAGCATAACGCACGTGATTTTCAAAAACTCTTTTTTGTTGATGCTTTTATAAGTTGTTACAATCACGCCTATTGAGACAGCCATTCCCAAAACGTTCAGTATCGGTTTTGCAACTGCGTAGCTGACAAGCATGATTGACGGCGGCATCGCAAGCACCGTACCGGCAAAGCCTGTCACACACTGAATGATATTCGAAAAGAATACAACAATCAGAAACAGAATTGTTTTAATCATCAAAGTCCTCCGCCTCGATAGAAAGCATATCGGCAAGAATTCTGATTTCCTCTTTGATGTCACCCATTGCAACAACAAAATGCGGCTCCCAGCCTTCTTTGATAGCCCTTTCAACAATTTCAAAGGACGGTTTTTCGGTCTTTACGACTATACTTGTGCCGTCGAACTGCTTCGGTTTATCAAGCGCATGACCGCCGGCAAGAAAAACCCTGAATTTACCCGAAGGAGCTTTGCCGATTCTGAAAATTGTCACCTTATCCTCCGCTTTACAACCGAAATCCAGCGTCGGACCGATTTTCCGGTTGCAGTGAACACCGCATACGGCTCCCGTATCCTTTCTTGCAAGAGAGCACGGCGCCATGCCGCAGTGCCAGAAAGTGATTGTATTTTCATTTTCATCAAGCGAAACAGGGTCGCCGAAAAATACCGCTTTGCCTGTCAGCTTCATAGCCGTGAACATCGAAAGCGCTCCGTAGGTGTCCGCTTCGCAGGCGGCGGCAACGCCCAAGTCGTTGAGAAGAGACAAGACAGCGCATACAGGAGTGCCGAATGAAGTGAAGAAATCGGGCCAGCATCGGCTTGACAGTGCACCGATGTTGTTTTCCTTTATGTATTCGTCATAAGCCTTAAAAAGCCTTGCGAAGTCAAAGATATTTTTTTCGGGTATACTGTCAAGGCAGACAATGCTTTTCCCTGCCCGTTCGATATAGGGGATAACCTCATCATCGGAGAAGCCTTTGGCTTTGTCAATGAGTTCTCTGGCTTCAATTGAAACAAGGTGAGCGCCAAAAACGGTCATGACCTCACTGTCAAGTGCTCTTCCGAAACCAAAACCCGAAGGGGTATGACCGACCTGAAGCAATTTGAGATTTTTCAGTTCTTCGCTTGTCTTTACCGCCTTTATAGCCGCAGAGATTTTCTCTTTCACCGACTGTTCATCGGGAGAGCCGAAAACGTAAGTAAAGGGTCTCGCGAAACTTTTTATTATATTGGCCGCCGAAAATGCGCCGGTAAGAGAGTTGAGCCGAAGCCGTCCGCCGTCAATGACCGGTTCACGAAGCGTCCACAGAAGAACATGACAGTCGAACTTCCGAAGCACCTGCGCAATGTATTCGCCGTTGGCAAAGGTAACGTTCTGAACAATGACAAGTGCCGGATTTTTATCCCTTATAAAAGCACCCTGTTTTTCAAGGCTCAGAAGCATTTCATCGGGTACAAGAATATCCTTGTCCGTTTCTTTTAAAAGCGATACGGATTTTTCAAATTCAGCCTGTGCGCTTTCAAGATGAAAGGTAGGCACACCGACGGGCAAATAAATAATTTCTTTTTTCATCAGTATTTCAGCTCCTTATTTTCACCGATAAGTCCGGGGTATGCTCCCTGTTTCATCAGCGGTTCTCTTTCGGGGTGGCAGATAACCCACTTGTTTTTCATCAGAAGAAGTCTGTTTTCTCCCTGCGGATTTGTTTTTTTCGATTCTAAGGGTGTATTGGTGCCTTTCGGTAAAATCACGATATCCTTATAGCCTTCATCGCTTGTTCGGCACGGTGCAAGGTGCAAGGTGGTCTGATACATTTCAATTGTGGTGTTTTTCGGCACAAAGAACACCTTCTCGTTCCCGACCGCAAAGCAGTTGTTTTCAATCTGCCACACATGACCTAAGACGAGCATGAAAGGCGTAACGGCGATATTGATTTCGGAGCCTTTGTGATATTCAAAACCGTTATAGGTAGAGTTTCTGCCGTTACAGTAGCCGATTTGTATAGGCATTTCGCCGTAAAATCGGTTTTGTATTTTCAAAAAACAGCTTTCTTTTTCAAACTCGTCAAAGGACGGCGTGTAAAAATTTCCGCTTTCGGGAACATCGGTTTTTTCATTAGCGATTCTGATAAGGGGAGAAAAGTCGAAATCTTCAATCACTCTGCCATAGGTCTTGAATACGTCGTCAAAAACGGAATACACCCTGACGTCGTTCATTTTGTTTAAATGTTCAAGCATCGAAATCCCCTCTTACAACCTTATAGGTGGCACGGAAATCCTCTTTGCCGATTCCGTTTTTCATTCCTTTGTCATAAACCGCCTTGACGATTTCCATGCCGGGCATCGGAAAGCCGATTTCTTCGCTTAATCTTTCGCAGATCCCGATATCCTTGTGCATATTTTCAAGCGAAAATGCCGTTGCCCAGTTCTCATTTTTCAGGCTTTCGTGCTGACCGTCGAGATAGAAGCACTGACCGCCTCCTGCGGCGATTGCGGCGGTGTAGTCGTCAATGTCAATACCCATTTTCACGGCAAGGTTCATCGTTTCGTTGACGCCGTTCTGAATCTGACCGACAAGAGTATTATGACAGATTTTCATCACAAGACCCTTGCCGTTTCCGCCCATTCGGATAACCTTTGAGCCCATATAGCGGAGCACGGGCTCAATAACGGGGAAAAGCGCCTCGTCACAGCCGACAAGAATACCCAGCGTGCCGGCAATGGCGGCAGGCTTTGACTTAACAACAGGTGCGTCTGCAAACTGCCCGCCTTTTGCCTTTATCTGATTGGCAATTTCAACCGAAACCGACGGGTCAATCGTGCTCATATCAATACATATCTTGCCTTTTTCTATGTAGGGCATAAGCTCACTGTAAACCGCTTTTACATGTTCGGATTTCGGAACCATTGAAATCACGAGATCGCAGTTTTGAATTATCTGCGCCGAGCTTTCACAGGCGACTGCACCTAAGGCGGCAAGCTTTTCGACCTGCTTTTTGTTAATGTCGAAGCAATAAACAGAATCATCATGCTTTTTTATGATATTTTCACACATGGACTCGCCCATAATGCCGAGTCCGATAAAACCAATTTTCATCATTTACCCCTACCTTATTCGGTTATCGTTTTATCCCATGCGCTTTGGAATTTATCAAGGCCGTAATCGGTGAACGGATGATAGAAGCTGTCCTTGAACACCTGTAAGCCGGCGGTCACAATATCCGCCCCGGCGACGGCGCAGTCGACGATCTGTTTGCCGTTGCGAACAGCGGCGCAGATGATCTGCGTTTCTCCGAGATAGCCGTAGTTTTCGTAAATCGTGACGATGTCCTGAATGTACTGCTTGCAGTCCTCACCACTGTTCTCTTTCCAGCCGATGAACGGGGAAACAAATAGAGAACCGTTTTTGGCTGCGATAAGAGCCTGAGTGGGAGAGAAAACAAGAGTAAGGTTTGTTCTGACACCCTCCATTTCAAGTTGTCTTGCGGCGGCGATACCGGCTTCGGTGCAAGGAATCTTAATAACAAAATTCGGGCACATCGAAGCGATTTTCTTTCCCATTTCGACCATTTCACCGGCATCGTCAAGATGCGGATTGATTTCGACCGAAATCGGGAAGGTGTCCCAGCCCTCAATGCCTTTTTCTTTTACGAAATCGGCAAGCTCGCCGATAACGGTGAAAAACGGCTTTCCGGAATTCATGATATGGTTCGGATTGGTTGTAATACCGTCAATGCCGAAGGTGTCGTATGCCTCACGGATTTCATCAATTTTTGCACTGTCGAGAAAATATTTCATGATAGCTCCTCCTTAATACAGGTTCAATAATATACTAAGCACATCTTCCGATGCGTTTTTTCTGACAAAAACGGGGATTTCACCCAAGGGTGCGGCGATATGATACCGTCCGCCCTTGTACTCTTTTTTGCTTTCAATGTGAATCCACTCGTCATCGGGCAGATAAACTTCTCTTGCATATGCGTCTTTTTTCAGCACGGGAGCGACCAACACGTCTCTTCCCAAAAGATACTCGTAGCCCTCGTTATAAGCATCCGGCTCGTCGTAATAGAAGAACAGCGGTCTTACCACGCCGACGCCGCTTTCTGCGTTATAAGAAACGGCTTTTTTGAGGTAGGGCGTGAGCTCCTTGTGAATCTTGCTCATTTTTGCGCCGTGGGCAAGGACTCTTTCGCTTGCGTCAAACTGTACGTTCAAATCGGGATTCAAGCCCTCATGTCCGCGCATTAAAACTGAAAATGCATTCATTTCGCACCAGCGCATATATAATTCTTCGCTTCTTTTCAGCTTCATAAAAGTCGTATAGCCGCCGATATCCGAATGAGACAGCCCAAAGCCGCTGCAAGTCAGAGAAAGCATTGCCGGAATGACCGACGGCAAGCCGAAATCAACGGAATAGTCAACATGGTTGTCTCCGTTCCACATCATGGTTGAATACTTCGGCGTGCCGGTGAAGCCGGCTCTTGTGAAGAACATAATTTTTCCGAGATTGCCTGTTTCTTCGACGGCTTCCCGGTTCAGCTTTGCCCATAAAGCAGGCCATGTGTTGTGAACAAGCTTTGCGTTTTCGCCGCTGTGCAAAACACAGTCGGTGGGCAGGTATTCGCCGAAGTCAGCCATCCAGCCCGAAAAGCCGAACCCGATCATGTTTTTCTTTATAATACCTTTCAGCCATTCATAGGCTTTAGGGTTCGTCAGATCAACCATAGCGGCGGGGAAGGTCGTGATTTTTACATAATAGTCATTGCCGTCCTTATCCTTTACGCAGTAGCCCATTTTACTTGCATACTCATAAAGAGGCTTTTCCACGGCAAGAAACGGATTGCAATAGCCGAGAACCTTAATACCCCTTGAGTTCAGCTCCCTGATTTTTTCGTCAAGCCCCGGGTAAAGCTCTTTATCCCACTCCCAGTTCCAGAATAGCTGTTTGCCGACGGCGGTGACCCGTCTGCCCTCCCAGTCCTGAATCCATACTCCGGCAATATTAATGCCATGCGAAAGAGCGGTCTCGACCTTTTTCATCATCACATCCGTACCGCCCTGAACGCCGAGAATATCGCCGTTACAGACCCATTCGGGAAGTTCCGGTTGTCTGCCGGTTATCGCTGTCAAAGCGGTGAGCACCTCTTCAAAACTTTCGCCGAAGCCGAGATAGAACGGTGACACGCTGTCGGTCTGAATGACATGACAGTTGTCGCAGCGAAAGTCAAACTGCGTTCTCGCCGTCGTTTCGCTGTGGAAGAAATACTTCTCTGAGCTTAAAAAGGTCGGCTGAGCGTAATAGGTCTCATATTTCGAAAACTTCTGCTTTCTTGTTGTATTTTCCTGACCGAAAGTCATTTTCACAAGTTTTTTCGCAATCTGCAAAGCGTTGACATGCTCGGCAACCCAGGCATTCACCTTTTTGCCTTTCAGGTTAAACTGTGGAAAAATCTCACCGCAGCCGTAAACACCCTCGTTTTTTTCTGAAGGAAGAGAAAACCACATACGGTTATATCCGTCAAGATCGCTAAATGAAAACCGATATGTATCGCAGGCTGCTTTTTCAATTGTCGCTGCGCCTTTGCTGAGCATGATCACAGCCTTTCCGTCCGAAAAATCAATATCGGTTACCAAAAGCTTTTCACGGCTTTTGATTTTTTCTTTTATCCGAAAGCTGCCATGACTCATCGAATAAGTGCTTTCTCCTTTGCCGACGCATACAAACCCGTCGCCGGCAGAAAAACTCAAAAAAGGCTTTCCGTGAGCTGACAGTATGAGCTTACCGCTTTCAAAAATCAAATCAGTCATAATGGCTCCTTTCAAGTTGATTAACAGCGTTAATCAATTGCTGGTTATATTATACAGCCTCAAATAACCCTTTGTCAACAGAAATTATCAAAAGAGAGTGTTGAAGAGTATGCGTTCTTCAGCCTGAAAACTATCAAAAGATTAGCTGAGCATCGACATGGAGTTGATTGATAATGTGTTAACCCGGTACCAAAACGGCACTCTCTTCCGCTATCAATCACGGCAGATTTCTCTTAGTTTTAGCAGTTTTATTATACAATTTTTGGATGCAAAATTCAGCAGCTAATAAAACCTGTTTTACAACAACCCGCCGATGCCTACAAGTCAGAGCTTCTCCCTGCCCGCCGATTTGAAAAGCGAGCAGGGAGTAATTCATTTGTTTTTTTAAGCCGAGGTATCAGACCGTTTACACGGTTATCCCCGAGAATAATTTTTTAAGGAAGTTCAGGATTGCCATGAGTATCCGCATAAAGAAATTCATTTTCTCGGGCTGAGGTTCTTCGGGCTGCGGCTCTGTCTTCGGAATTTCAATTCTTTCAAGTTCGGCGGAGCAAAGGTCACAGGTTTTAACCTTCAGACCGTTTTCATTTTCCGTCGGCTCTTTGACGGTTTTCCATGTTGCATAAGGATGATTCAGCGGCTCTTTGAAGCTGTCTGTGAAGAAGGTTCCGCAAAGCGAGCAGGTGTGTGTTGTATAGCCCTTTTCGGTGCAGGTCGGATTGGTAACCGAAAGAGTGAAGCTATGCTCTTTCATTTCTTCTTCGTCCGTGTATTCCGCCT
>JBJFHV010000376.1:0-1696 GCA_051894015.1 Acutalibacteraceae bacterium
CGGACAGGCAATTGCAACCTTCATACCGGTTTTGATTCCGCCGACAATCAGGCTGTTGGCCATATTGTTGCCGTCGCCGATATAGCAAAGCTTCTTGCCCTCAAGCGATCCCTTATGCTCTCGGATTGTCTGAAGATCGGCAAGCACCTGGCACGGGTGGCAGTAATCGGTCAGACCGTTGATAATGGGAATAGAACCGTACTCGGCAAGCGTTTCCACGTCCGCCTGATCGAACGTACGGATCATGATACCGTCAACAAAACGGGAAAGCACCCTTGCGGTGTCCTTGATCGGCTCACCTCTTCCGATCTGAAGATCCCTGTGCGATAAAAACAGTGCGCTTCCGCCGAGATCATACATTCCGACTTCAAACGAAACACGGGTTCTTGTGGAAGATTTCGAAAAAATCATGCCGAGGGTCTTGCCCTTTAAAATATGGTGCTCAATTCCGTTTTTCTTTTCGTACTTGAGCTTATCGGCAAGGTCTAAGGTGGCGATAATTTCTTCGGTTGTCCAATCGGCAAGCTTTAACAGGTGTTTCATCTGGGTTTCTCCTTTAGTTTTACATTTATTTCAGTAATTATACAATATCAAAGCGGCTTTGTAAAGAGTTTATCTTAGGTATTATACCTGAAAACGGTAAAAAATTCAATCAAACAAATTCATATTATCTGTTGAAAATGAGAGCGTTAAATTGTATAATTTTATTAAAAAAGACAAGGCAACCTCTAAACTTACGGAAAGGAACGGTTTTATGACTATGTTCGATAAGGTTCTGGAATATTTCAGACTCATCTGCTCACTCCCCCACGGGTCGGGCAATACGGGACTTATCAGCGATTTACTTTGCGACTTTGCTTCAGCAAGAAATCTAAGATATTTAAAAGACGGTCTCGGCGACGTGATCATTTTCAAAAACGGCACGGAAGGCTACGAGACAAGCCCTGCGGTGATTTTGCAAGGGCACATTGACATGGTCTGCGTCAAAGACGAGGGAGTCGAAATCGACTTCAAAAAAGACGGTCTTTCCCTTTCGGAGGACGAAAACTATATTTGGGCAAACGGTACCTCTCTCGGCGGCGACGACGGAATCGCCGTAGCGTATATGCTTGCGATTTTAGACAGCGACAGCCTCTCTCATCCGCCGCTTGAATGTGTGTTCACGGTTGACGAGGAAACGGGCATGTACGGTGCCGAAGCACTCGAACTGTCCGTCCTGTCGGGCAATATGCTTGTGAATCTTGATTCCGAGGACGAGGGCACGATGCTTGTCTCCTGTGCCGGCGGCGTACGGCTTGACGCACTTTTCGGCTTCGACAAGGCAGAAAACTCAAAACCGGCACTTAGAATCAGCCTGTCGGGTCTTACGGGCGGACACTCGGGCACCGAAATCGACAAAAATCGTCCGAACGCAATTTTCACCGTTATCCGTGCACTCGGAACACTTGACGGAATCAGACTTTGCAAAATCAACGGCGGCAGTGCGGACAACGCGATACCGACCGACTGTCAGGCAGTGATTGCAGCTGACTGTCCGGAAGAAACAAAAGAAAAAGTCCTGCAATTCTTTGACTCGTTCAAAGAGCAATATCCCGACGAAAAGTCTGTGACCGTGTCGGTCGAAGAAACAATTGCCGAAACCTCGTTCAGCGAAAAAGACACAAAGACATTTCTCACCTGCATGGGAGCAATTCCC
>JBJFHV010000377.1:0-7816 GCA_051894015.1 Acutalibacteraceae bacterium
CATACCACGGGCAACAACGGCTGCGTGAGAGGTCATACCGCCGCGAACGGTCAGAATGCCCTGAGCGGCCTTCATGCCGGTGATGTCTTCCGGAGAGGTTTCAAGACGAACAAGAACAACCTTCTTGCCCTGTGCCTTCCAGGCTTCTGCGTCGTCAGCGGTGAATACGATCTGACCGCAGGCAGCACCCGGAGAAGCACCGAGACCCTTGCCGATCGGAGTAGCAGCCTTGAGAGCCTTCGCATCGAACTGCGGATGAAGAAGAGTGTCAAGGTTTCTCGGGTCGATCATGGCAACGGCTTCTTCTTCCGATCTCATGCCCTCGTCAACGAGGTCGCAGGCAATCTTGAGAGCAGCCTGAGCGGTTCTCTTGCCGTTTCTGGTCTGGAGCATGAACAGTTCGCCGTGCTCAACGGTGAATTCCATGTCCTGCATATCTCTGTAGTGATTTTCAAGAATGCTGCAAACTTCCTTGAACTTTGCAAATGCCTTCGGGAACTTCTCTTCCATTTCGGAAATGTGCATCGGGGTACGAACGCCTGCAACAACGTCCTCGCCCTGTGCGTTGGTAAGGAATTCACCGAACAGACCCTTTTCGCCGGTTGCCGGGTCACGGGTGAAAGCAACGCCTGTACCGCAGTCGTCGCCCATGTTGCCGAATGCCATCGACTGAACGTTAACGGCAGTACCCCATGAATACGGGATGTCGTTGTCACGGCGATATACGTTGGCTCTCGGGTTGTCCCATGAACGGAAAACAGCCTTGATAGCGCCCATGAGCTGTTCTTTCGGATCGCTCGGGAAATCTGCGCCGATCTTTGCTTTGTATTCAGCCTTGAACTGATAAGCAAGTTCCTTGAGGTCGTCAGCGGTAAGCTCAACGTCCTGAGTAACGCCCTTTTCAGCCTTCATCTTGTCGATGAGCTCTTCGAAATATTTCTTACCGACTTCCATAACAACGTCGGAATACATCTGAATGAATCTTCTGTAGCAGTCCCAAGCCCAACGGGGATTGCCGGACTTTTCAGCGATTGCTTCAACAACCTCTTCGTTAAGACCGAGGTTGAGGATGGTGTCCATCATGCCGGGCATGGATGCACGGGCACCCGAACGAACGGAAACGAGAAGCGGATTGGTCTTGTCGCCGAATTTCTTTCCGGTGATCTCTTCCATCTTAACGATGTACTCGTTGATCTGCTGCTGGATTTCATCGTTGATTTCTCTTCCATCCTCATAGTACTGCGTGCAGGCCTCTGTGGAAATTGTGAAGCCCTGGGGAACGGGGAGACCGATGTTGGTCATTTCAGCAAGGTTTGCGCCCTTACCGCCGAGAAGTTCACGCATGTTTGCGTTACCTTCACTGAACAAATAAACATATTTTTTGCTCATTGAAAATCCTCCTGTAATTTATGAAATGATAAATTATTGCCGAAATTTAGTATTTTTCGGGTTTCAAGAAATTTTATCAAATTTTCTCGATATTGTCTATTGTTTTTTTTCCTATATATTTTGACTATATTTTGTGAATTTTGTAAAAATTAACATCATATCAACATTCCTGTTTCGGCGAGGAGATTTTCCCTTCATTTTTTTGCTTATCAGTATAGAAATTTTCATATTGATGTGTTATTATAAATGTGTATATGCCGAAAGAAGCCCGAAGCTTTTAAGGTTTTTCTATATACAAAGGCATATAATAATTTTAAAATATCCGAAGGAGGCTTATTGTCGTGAAAAAAATCATCTCATTGGTCCTGATTGTCTGCCTTGCGTTTTGTTTTGTTTCCTGCAGCAAGTCCGTCACTCAGACGCTGGATCAACCGACCGAGGCACCGACGGGCGATCTGAAAGATACCGTCACCATCAATCTTCCGATCACATTTGTTGACAGCGAATATCAGGATAACCTTAAGGGATACTGCGAAAAATACGGATATATCAGCGCAAAACTCAGTGACGACGGTCAGTCGGTACAAATCAAGATGAACAAGTTTTCCAATGAGCTTTTAAGAACCGAGATCGGCCTCAAGGTTTTAAATCAGATATCGAACATCACCGATTCGGGAGACTATCCGTACGTCAAAAAGCTTGTAAAAGTTGACCGGGATCAGTTCAGAGAGGTTATTATTTCCGTTGATCAGAAAGAATATAAAAAAGCGGGAACCATAGCGCCTTATATCATCGGTCAGAGCTGCCTTCTCTATCAGGCCTATGACAGCACGGACGATTACCGGTGCGAAGTCACGGTCGTTGACTACAAAACCAATAAAGTCATTGACACACTTGTATACACAGATCAAGACGAATAAGGAAAGGAGCAATTTTAATGCAAATGACATTCAGATGGTTCGGAGACGACAAAGACACTGTCACACTCGAACAGATCAGACAGATTCCCGGAGTAGTCGGCGTCGTTCCGGCGCTTCACAAGCTGCCCGCCGGCGAAGCATGGCCGCTTGACATGATCATGGATATGAAAAAGGAAATCGAGGACGCAGGACTTACCATGGAATGTATTGAGTCCGTCAACGTTCACGAGGACATCAAAATCGGGCTTCCGACAAGAGACAAATACATTGAAAATTATATCACGAGCATACGAAACCTTGCCAAAGCAGGGGTAAAAGTTATCTGCTATAACTTCATGCCCGTTTTCGACTGGACAAGAACCGACCTTGCCATGGATATGGGCAACGGTGCGACTTGCCTTTGCTACTTCGGCGAGCAGATCGAGGGCAAAAGCCCCGAAGATATGTTCCGCGAAATTGACGATAACTCCAACGGCTACGCCATGCCCGGATGGGAAACCGAAAGAATGGGAGAAATCAAGGAGCTTTTCGAAAAGTACAAGAACGTGACCGCCGAAGATCTTTGGAACAATCTTCAGTACTTTCTCGAAAAGATCATTCCCGTCTGTGAGGAATGCGACGTAAAAATGGCGATTCACCCGGACGATCCCCCATGGGATATCTTCGGTCTTCCGAGAATCATCAAGGATATTGACTCACTCAAGCGTCTGCTCTCCCTTGTTGACAGTCCGTATAACGGCCTTACCTTCTGCACCGGTTCTCTCGGTGCCAGCGAGAAAAATGACTTGCCGAAGATGATCCGTGAGGTCGGAGACAGAATTTATTTCGCGCACCTTCGCAACGTCAAGGTCGTCGGCAACCGCTTCAACGAAACGTCCCACCTTTCCTCGGACGGATCGCTTGACATGTACGAAATCGTCAAGGCACTTCAGGACGTCGGCTTCAACGGCTATATCCGTCCCGACCACGGAAGAATGCTTTGGGGTGAAACCGCAAGACCCGGCTACGGTCTCTATGATCGTGCACTCGGAGCTGCGTATATCAACGGACTTTGGGAAGCAGTGGAAAAAAGTTCGAAATAATATTTAAAATTGTGGAACAGGGCAGTCTCTCGCCGGGAAAAACCGTTCCGGTTTTTCCCGGCGGGGGGCGGCTCCCCAATCAAACCTCCGGTTTGATTCTTCTTCGCCGATCCCGGCGAAGAAGCCGCGCTACTTCGCAGCGCGGGGGGAGCCGCCCCCGACAGACTACCCTTTACAGTAAACTAAATTAAGCATATCCGCCGCAAGGCGGATATGCTTGGAAAAATATGGTGAAAGCAAATGAGCTTTATTGAATTTGAATCGGTACATAAAAGATACCAATCCGGTGAAGTGATGATCACCGCCGCCGACGGCGTAAGCTTCAGCATCGAAAAGGGCGAATTCTGCCTGATCGTCGGCGCAAGCGGCGCGGGTAAATCAACCGTTCTGAATATGCTCGGCGGTCTTGACTCCTGTAACGACGGTAAAATCCGCGTTGCCGGAAGACTGATCAACAATCTTGACGAAAATGCGCTGATCGAATACCGCCGTTATGACGTCGGGTTCGTTTTTCAGTTTTATAATCTGATTCCGAACCTTACCGCTCTTGAAAACGTCGAACTGGCCTCACAGCTGAGCAAGAAATCACTTGATCCGAAGGTCATGCTCAAAAAGGTCGGACTTGAGGACAGAATGGATAATTTTCCGTCCCAGCTTTCGGGCGGTGAGCAGCAGCGTGTTTCCATTGCCCGCGCTCTTGCAAAAAATCCGAAGATCCTTCTTTGCGACGAACCGACGGGTGCTCTTGACTATAAGACAGGCAAACAGATCCTGAAGCTTTTAAGAAAAACCTGCCGTGAGACGGGAACAACCGTCGTCGTTATCACGCATAATCAGGCTCTGGCGGATATGGCAGACAGAATTATTACCATGCGTTCGGGTAAGGTGATCCAGATTGCGGTCAATGACCGTCCCGTGCCCGTCGATCTTCTTGAGTGGTAAACGACTTTTGAGGTGAAAAAAGATTATGAATAATTCCTTATTTAAGGATACCGTCAGAACGATAAGCCGGACAAGCTCAAGATTTTTTTCAATTGTTGCCATCGTGGCTCTCGGTATCAGCTTTTTTGCCGGAATGAACGCAACGGCACCGGATATGCTCGACACCGCCGAAAAATACTATATCGATTCGAATGCAACGGATTTGAGAATCATTTCTACCGCCGGCCTTACGGATGACGATATTGAAGTATTAAAAACCATTCAGGGCATTGAACAAATCAGCGGTGAAAAGTATGTTGACGGCAAGGTCAAGGTAAACGGAGAAAATTTAAGCGATATCGACGGTTCTCAGCTTACGGTCAGAGTGATGAGCCTTGACACGAAAAAAGCCGTCGCCGCCGAAAACGGAGAGGACGACCGAACTTATATCAACCGTCCTCAGCTGATTGAAGGAAACTGGCCGACGGCGGAAAATCAGTGCGTTGTTGACCGCAGCACCCTTTCGACTCCGGAAGAATTTCAAATCGGCTCGGTCATTACCGTTGAGGGCGAAAACTCCGATATTTCGGCTTCTCTGAAGAACACGGAATATGTGATTACGGGAATCATCCGCACACCGGTTTTCATGTCTTACGAAAGAGGCGCAACTTCAATCGGAACAGGAAAGCTCGGAACATTTATCTATGCACCTGTCGAAAATTTTACGGCGGATTATTATTCCTCGGCTCTTATCAAGCTTACCGGTTCCGCTTCGTACGATCCTTACAGCGAAGAATACGACAATTTTGTGGCTCCTTATACGGAATTTATCGAATCGATTTCTGCCGAACGGCTTGAAAGCAGAATCGAGCCTCTTAAGGCGGAATACTCTCAGAAAGTAGCCGACGGCGAAAAGGAGTATGCCGAGACAAAGGTTGCCGTCGAAAAACAGATTGCCGAAGGCGAAAAACAGGTTGAAACCATTCTGGACATGGCGGAAAACGGCGACGAAAAACTTGCGGAATACAAGGCGCAATACAACGAAAAAGCAACCGAAGCCGGCAACGCCATTGACGAAAATAAGCTGGAACACTCCGAGCAGTACGCCAAATGGGAGGAAAAGCGGAACGAATATAACGAAGCGAAAGCCCTCGTTGAAAAATATGCAACGGCGGAAACCGACTATAAAAACGCCGTAACCCAATATAATGTTGCCAAAACGCAGGTGACAACCTTCAGCGCAACCGTTTCCTACCTTGAAAATCTTGTTGCCACAACGAGATCAGCCCTCGATCAGCTCGATCAGAGTCAGTCCAATTCGGTCGGAGATATCATCAACCGTTTTGAAACCTCGGGTCTTGTCGGCAAAGAGGTAGACGAAATTATGGCTCAGATCAACAGTCTGACTGCTGTCGGAACGGCGGAAGAAATGGCGGCCTATCTTGAACCGCAGCTTCAGACGCTTGAAGAAAAGCTTGCCGCCACCAAGGCCGACCTCGCCCAGGCGAATACCGAACTTGCCGACAAAAAAGCTGAACTTGACGAAGCGGCTAAGCTTGTTGAAAAGCTCAAAGAAGTCAAAGCTTCTCTTGCAGGCGCAGAAGAAGAACTTGCCGAAGCGGAAAAAGAGCTTACGAGTGCAGGATATGACATTCAGCTCGGTGAGCTTGAGGTTCTTTCTCAGCTTTCCGACCTTAAAAATCAGATTACGAACTATGAAACCAATCTTCAGCTTGCCAAGGCCAAGGCGCCGACGGTTCAGCAGGAGTTTGAAGAAGCAAAAGCGCAGGCGCTTGCCAAGCTTGAGTCTGCCAAGGCAAGACTTCAGGATGCCAACAACTTTTTGCTCGGTCTTGACGATGCCAAATGGTATGTTCAGGAAAGAGAGGATGCGCTGACCGGCTATTCGGAATATAAAGCGATGGCGGACAGGACACAAGCCCTTTCGCTGATCTTTCCGTGGTTCTTCTTTATTGTTGCGGCTCTTGTCTGCCTGAACACCATGACAAGAATGGTAGAAGACGAAAGAACGCAGCTCGGAACACTCAAGGCTTTGGGCTTTACCGAAAAGGAAATCGTCAAAAAATATATTATTTATGCGTTCATCGCAAGCTTTTTCGGCTCAATTGCCGGTACATTCTTAGGCTTTGCAGTCTTCCCGACGGCTCTAACTTCGGCGTTTTCCATTATGTTCGATATGCCGGCAGTCATCATCAACTATCAGTTCAAATACGCCGTAATCGGAATTTTACTTTCGATTCTGACGACCGTCGGGGCTTCCTATTTTGCAAGCCGTGCGAGCCTCAAGACACCCGCTTCGGCTTTGATGCGTCCGAAAGCGCCGAAAATCGGCAAGCGGATCTTCCTTGAAAAATTCCCGAAGCTGTGGTCCAAGCTCAGCTTTACAACAAAGGTCACCATGCGAAATGTATTCCGCAATAAAAAGCGTTTTATCATGGCGGTTATCGGCGTCATGGGCTGTACCTCGCTTCTTGTTGCAAGCTTCGGTCTGAACAATTCGATCGAAACTGCATTTGATAAGCAATTTACCGACGAGGACAGTATCGTCTGCTACGATATGCAGGTAATTCTGAACGGTTCCTTTGACCCGACGATTACGGAATGCAAGCCTCTGACAATCGTAAAAGAGCAGTCTGAAGTCGGAACGAGTATGCTCAACTACATGAAGGTATATGACTCGACAAGCGCTTTCAGCGACGAAAAAATGGAGACTTACCTCTTTGTTCCCGAAGACAGCGCCGCCGTTTCCAATTATATGCGGCTTCGGGATTCCAAAACCGGGGAATCTCTTGTTCTGCCGTCAAACGGAGCCGTCATCACCCAAAAGCTTGCCAAAAAGCTCAATGTCGGCGTCGGAGACAGCGTTACGATTAAGCTTGACGACCGACCGGTCAATATTCCCGTTGCGGCCATTGCGGAAAATTACACCTTCCACTATGTTTTCATGTCAAAAGAAGTTTATGCCTCGCTGTTCGGTTCCAACCCGAAATACAACTACATCATGGCAAACTTTGCGACCGATATCAGCGATCAGCAAAAGGCAGAGCTTTCCGCACGGCTTATTGACAACTATGAAATCAGCTCCGTTGCGTTTTCGACTGATGTTCAGACCATGTTCGAAAATGTACTCAACAGCCTGAACTTCATTTCACTCATTATGATGATCTGCGCCGCTTTACTGGCTTTCATTGTTCTTTACAACCTTTCAACCATCAACATACATGAACGGATCAAAGAGATCGCAACCATTAAGGTGCTCGGCTTTACGAAGGCAGAAACCTCAGCCTATATCTTCCGCGAAAACCTGATGCTTACTATTATAGGCACGCTGATCGGTCTTTTTACGGGGGTCGGACTTCACCGCATGGTTATTGCCGTAAGTGAGGTTGACGTCATCATGTTCGGAAGAAGCATCGGAATCATGGGCTTCATTCTTTCGGCTGTTCTTTCGGTCGGTTTTTCCCTTATCGTCAACCTTGTGCT
>JBJFHV010000378.1:0-1688 GCA_051894015.1 Acutalibacteraceae bacterium
ATATGAAAACGGAAAATTTGTCCGCGGCTCCACAAGAGGTGACGGTCTTGTCGGTGAGGACATTACGGCAAACCTTATGACAATCAAGTCGATTCCGAAAGTGCTCAGCACTTCCCTGCCTCTTCTTGAGGTCAGAGGAGAGGTTTATATGCCAAAGTCGGTTTTTCTTTCTCTTGTCGCCGAACAGGAGCTTCACGACGAAAAACCGTTCAAGAACCCGAGAAATGCCGCCGCTGGCTCACTTCGCCAAAAGGACCCGAAGGTTACGGCAAAAAGGAAGCTTGATATTTTTGTTTTCAATATTCAAAGAATCAACGGTGCCGAAATCACAGGTCACCGTCAGTCGCTTGACTTTTTGAAAAGTCTCGGCTTTCACACCGTACCGTTTTACACGGAATGCGAAACAATCGACGAAGCACTTGAAGAAATTGACCGTATCGGTCAGTCACGAGGCTCCCTTGCATTTGACATCGACGGAGCGGTCATCAAGGTCAACGATTTCGACCAAAGAAAAGCCTTAGGTTCAACGTCAAAGTTTCCGAAATGGGCGCTTGCGTTCAAATATCCGCCCGAGGAAAAGGAAACCACGCTTCTTGATATCGAAATCAACGTCGGAAGAACAGGCGTGCTGACACCGACGGGTATTTTTGAGCCGACCACACTTGCCGGAACCACCGTCAGCCGTGCCACACTTCACAATCAGGATTTTATCAGCGAAAAGGATATCCGTATCGGGGACCGGGTCATTATCCGAAAAGCCGGCGATATCATTCCCGAGGTTGTGTCCGTAACCGGACACGCCGAAAACTCTGTGCCGTACAAAATGCCGACCGTATGTCCCTCGTGCGGAAGCGAAACTGTCCGCGAGGACGGTGAAGCGGCTGTCCGGTGCCTCAATCCCGACTGTCCGAGTCAGCTTCTTCGCAATATGATTCATTTTTGCTCGAGAGACGCCATGGATATTGAAGGACTCGGTACGGCGGTACTCGAGACGCTCATTTCAAGAGGACTTATCAAAAAGGCTTCGGATATCTATAAACTTCAAAAAGAGGACATCGCCCAAATTGAACGTATGGGAGAAAAAAGCGCGGACAATCTGATTGCAGCAGCCGAAAAGTCAAAGGAAAACGACCTTTCCCGTTTGATTTTTGCCCTCGGAATCCGCCACATCGGTCAGAAAGCTGCCAAGCTTCTTTCCGAGCGCTTCGGCGATATGGATTCGCTGATGTCCGCTTCGGCCGAGGATATTTGCGAAATTGACGGCTTCGGCGAAATCATGGCAAAAAGCGTCGAGGAATTTTTCTCTCTTCCCGAAAGCCGTGACCTGATCGGTCTTTTGAAAGACTGCGGCGTCAACATGAAAAGCCTGAAAGAAACGGTTGACAATCGCTTTGACGGCATCACATTCGTCCTGACGGGTACGCTTTCCCGCTTTACAAGAAGCGAGGCTTCGGCTATCATCGAGGAAAGAGGCGGCAAGGTTTCCTCCTCGGTTTCGAAAAAAACGGGGATCGTGCTTGCCGGTGAGGACGCCGGTTCAAAGCTTGTCAAAGCCAACCAGCTCGGAATCCGGGTGATCACCGAACAGGAATTTGAAGAAATGATAAAATAAGAATGAACAGCGGTCAGGAAAAATCCCGACCGCTTTTATATTTCTGTTCTTTTTTGTTATTTCAGCAAACAAACCG
>JBJFHV010000379.1:0-1687 GCA_051894015.1 Acutalibacteraceae bacterium
AAACAGGATTTCGGCGTCCGGATAACGTTCTCTGATTTCACCCGCAACGGCAAGCGCCGGATTGATATGTCCGCCGGTTCCGCCGGCTGCAAAAAGAATTCTCATTTTCATTCCACCTTTTTTCTTTCGTTGTTTAACAGATTTCGGACTGTCCCGAAAAATGCGAAACAGTCCTGAAAAGCATGCCGGAATCCGCTTGTCAATCGGCAAGAGCTTTTTTGACAAGCAGTTTTTCGACTGCTCAGATTTTTTCTATATAGGATTTTCTTGAAACGGACAGCACAAGCCCCATTTCGAGGAACAGAATAAACAGCGATGTACCTCCGTAGCTGAAAAACGGGAGCGAAATACCTGTGTTCGGAATCGAGTCGGTGACAACGGCAATATTCAAAAGTACCTGAAGTCCGATCTGCATCATAATGCCGCAAACCAGAAGCGAACCGAAATAGTCCTTGACTCTTACGGCGATCATAAAGCCTCTTATAATCAGAACGGCAAAAAGAATGATAACCGCCGCCGCGCCGACAACACCGAGTTCTTCGCAGATGATCGTAAAAATGAAATCGTTCTGCGGCTCGGGAACATAAAGAAGCTTTTGCCTTGAATTGCCGAGTCCCAAGCCGAAGAAGCCGCCCGAACCGATTGCGAGCAGTCCCTGTTCGGTCTGCCAATAGGTTGTGCTTCCGAAAGTTTCTTTATTTTTCCAAACCATGATCCGCTCGTAAGCGTAATCGCTGAACAGCTTGAGCAAATCAGGCTTGAGCATGACGACAACGACAACCACCGCTACCAAAGCACCCAGCGCCGCGAAATATCGTTTCGGAACACCGCCGAGCCACAGCATTGAAACACCGATCAGAAAAATCAGAATCGTACCCGAAAGATGCTTACCGATGATAACAAACGCGGCGAACAAAACGATTACGGCGGAAAGAAGGGCGCTCGCCTTCCACGGCTCGTCAACAAAGTAATAAAGACCCTTTTCAAAAGTGGTAAGGCCGGACCGCTTTGCGATCACTTTTTGCCCTTTTTTTGCTTCCAGCGTCTGACTGAGTATACATATCATATACGCCATAACTAAAATCAACGCTAATTTTGCAACCTCGGACGGCTGAAAACCGATCGGTCCGAGACTGAGCCAACGTTTGATCGAGCTTCCCCGGTTCTGAATAAAAGCCGCAAGAAGAAGCAGCAAAGAAACTGGCATGATGACAAAAGGCGTAACCCAGCTATTGAATATTCTGTAATCAACAAAGCTTACAACAAACATTGCAATGATGCCGAGTATTCCGAAAAACAGCTGCTTTTTCAGATAGGCGTTCGCACTGCCCTCCTGAGCGGCGGCAAAAGCATAGCTTGCCGAATACATCATAACAAGACCGAACGCGAACAGTAAAAATACGATACAACAGAAGATAACGTCAATACTTCCCATATGAAAAAGCTTTTTGAATTCACTCTTTTTCTTTTTCGGCGGTTTGTTTCTCGTTTTATTTTCGGCTTTTTCTGCCATATTCGGCACCTCGCTTTCGGTTGTAAATATCATTTCGGTTCAGACTGAACTGATTGTGGATTGGCAGTGTAAGACCCCTCTGTCACGTTCGTGACATCTCCCCTTTCAGGGGCGAATCATTTTATAACGAACTTGATGAAATATTTTTCTCCCCTGAAAGGGGAGATGTCAGCT
>JBJFHV010000380.1:0-1681 GCA_051894015.1 Acutalibacteraceae bacterium
TATCGACGCCGTTCAGCAAGTGATAGACCGCTACCGCAAGGGGGATCACAATGTCTGAGGCTTTTATCAAGGTAGTAAACATGAGCATATCGGCGAGCTGGATCGTGCTTGCCGTGCTGCTTTTGCGCCCTCTCCTGCGGAAAGCTCCGAAATGGATACCGGTATTGCTGTGGGGTATTGTTGCGGTGCGCCTTATCTGCCCGTTTTCGGTTGAAAGCGCACTGAGCCTCATACCCAGCGCCGAGACCATCAGCCCCGGAATCATGACCGACGCAACTCCGCAGATCAACACCGGAATTACGTTTATCAACAGCGCCCTGAATCCCGTTATCGGCAGTTCCCTTACGCCGGATCCGGTCGCAAGCGCCAATCCGCTGCAAATTTTGATCCCGGTGCTTTCGGTGGTCTGGGTCGTCGGTATCGCTCTGATGCTTGCATATTCCGCCGTAAGCTATCTGTTCCTGCTGAGTAAGGTACGGACTGCAGTACGTCTGAGGGAGAACATCTTTCAAAGCGAAAATGTTTCCTCCTCCTTTGTGCTTGGCATCATAAGACCGAGGATATATCTGCCGTTTCAGATAAACGCCCGGGATATGGAGCACGTCATTGCCCATGAGGAAGCGCACATCTGCCGCAAAGACCACCTTTGGAAGCCGTTGGGCTTTCTCCTGCTGGCGCTGCATTGGTTCAATCCCCTGATGTGGCTTGGGTACGTTCTGCTATGCCGTGATATTGAATTTGCCTGCGATGAAAAGGTGGTAAGAAAGCTTGACAGCGGGCAGCGTGCCGACTACTCTCAGGCATTGCTTACCTGCAGCGTAAAGCGCCGCATGATAGCGACGTGTCCTCTTGCTTTCGGAGAAGTTGGCGTAAAGGACAGAGTAAAGTCGGTGCTGAATTATAAAAAGCCCGCCTTCTGGATAATTGTGGCTGCTATCGTCATAAGCATTGCTGCCGCAGTTTGCTTTCTGACCGATCCGGCGGACAAACATTTATATGAGAGGACAGATAACGATGTAAACGAAGTCCTTTCAATTGTAATTGATTGCGGGGGATGCTCCTGTGAGCTGACCGACGCACCGTCCAAAGAGTCTGTGCTTGCGTTCCTTGGAGAGCTAAAAATAAGCCGGATGCCGGTTTCACTGAGCAGAAGCGAGGATCGTGAAAGATCAAACTCCGTAACGCTCGTCTGCGAAAAAACATCAATATCTTATTATTTCAATTCGGGCTGCTCCTCTGTCTGGGTGTCGGATGGTGTTAAACCGTCGCTGACAAATAAGGTGTATGCCCCCGGAACGGTAAAGCAGTTCCTTGAAAGCATTATCGAAAGCTATACGTCCAATGTTGATACCGAAACATACAGAACTTATACGTTTGGTGAGCATGACAATATCTTGAATTATTCATATTTTGTTTTGCATGATGACGGCAAATTCAGTTTTATGTTTTCTTTAGTCAGCAGTTATATAGGTCACGGTGATTATACTTTGGAAAACGACAGATTAACTTTGAAAACCGAAGATGGGAAATATGTTTATTGCTTCGATATGGTCGGGGACACAATGGTCTTTGACGCCAAAGCATCATCGAAAATGCTGTGGTTTTCCCAAATGTATGACGGCTGTGTGTTCAATCGGACTTATACGAAGTCATAACCACAGGCAAAGCCGGCGGTTATGAC
>JBJFHV010000381.1:0-1677 GCA_051894015.1 Acutalibacteraceae bacterium
CGGTGAAGTCGATATTCAGAAGATCCGAAAGGTTGATGTGGAAGACCTTCTCGGCCGCGACAGCATCAAGATCAATCTTGACGAGATCAGCGGCTACATAAAAGACAAAACCGTTCTGGTTACGGGCGGCGGCGGTTCGATCGGCAGTGAGCTTTGCCGGCAGATTTCGAAATATGAGCCGAAAGAGCTGATTATTTTCGATATTTACGAAAACAACGCCTATCAGATTCAGCAGGAATTAAGACATAAATTTCCGAACCTCAATTTGACCGTTCTGATCGGTTCGGTCAGGGATAAAGAGCGGATGAACGATCTTTTCGCAAAGTACCGCCCGAATCTTGTTTATCATGCCGCGGCGCATAAGCACGTTCCGCTGATGGAGGACTCTCCGGCGGAAGCTATCAAGAATAACGTGTTCGGAACCTTCAATGTGGCGACTGCTGCGTCAAAGTACGGGGCGGAAAAAATGGTTCTGATTTCAACCGACAAGGCGGTCAATCCGACCAATGTCATGGGTGCATCGAAACGAATGTGCGAGCTTATCATCGAAATGATGAACGACAATTCGGATACGGAGTTTGTCGCCGTCCGTTTCGGCAACGTGTTAGGTTCGAACGGCAGTGTTATCCCGCTTTTCAAAAAGCAGATTGAACACGGCGGCCCCGTCACCGTGACGCACAAGGACATTATCCGTTATTTCATGACGATTCCCGAAGCGGTTTCCCTTGTTCTTCAGGCAGGCTCTTACGCCAAGGGCGGCGAAATCTTTGTGCTCGATATGGGCGACCCGGTCAGAATTGACGATCTTGCAAGGAACATGATCAAGCTTTCGGGCTTTGAGCCTGACGTGGATATCAAGATTGAATATACGGGACTTCGCCCGGGCGAAAAGCTTTTCGAAGAACTTCTTCTGAACACGGAAGGAATCGAAAAAACGCCGAATGATTTGATTTTCATCGGTCACCCCTCCAAGGTGTCCAAAGAGGAACTGTTATCTCATCTTGATGTTCTGAAAAATGCCGAAAAAATGACACAGGACGAGCTTCGCGACGAAATCCACAGCATCGTCAAAGAGTTCAACGACGAAAACGCAAAAGCCACTGTTTAAACGGGAGGAAGAACATGAAAATACTTTTTCTTGTCAATCACGAGGTCACGCTCTATTATTTCCGTATGGAGCTTCTGAAGTCTCTTGTTGATGACGGCAACGAGGTTTACCTTTCCATGCCGAGGCAGGAGCACGCCGAAGTTTTCGAAAAAATGGGCTGTAAAATCATCGAAACACCGATTACGCAGTACGGCATGAATCCGTTCAAGGAATACAAGCTGATTAAAATCTACAAGCGGATTTTAAAGGAGCTTTCGCCCGATATCGTGCTGACTTACACAATCAAACCGGCTCTTTACGGCGGTATCGCCTGTGCGGCGAAAAATGTGCCGTATATTTCAACGATTACGGGCATGGGCGGCGCATTCGAAAAAGGCAAGCTTTTTGAAATCGCAATCGTTCTTTTGTACCGCTACGCCACAAGAAAGATTTCCTGTCTGTTTTTGCAGAACAAGGAACATTCCGAGAAGTTTAACGAAATGAAGGTCGCCGTCGGAAAGCATATCGTGGTTTCCGGTTCGGGCGTCAATCTGCAAAAGCACCCGTTTGAGCCGTACCCGGAAGAAGAG
>JBJFHV010000382.1:0-1674 GCA_051894015.1 Acutalibacteraceae bacterium
CCGAAAAGAGACTGAATACAGCGATATATTTCGTATGATGTCAATGACAAAGCCGGTTGTTTCCGTCGGTATAATGAAACTGATTGAGCAGGGCAGGCTCGGTCTCGACGATGCCGTGTCGGCTTATCTTCCCGAGTTTAAGGATATGGCGGTGATTGCCGACAAGCGGTTTGAATGGAAAGAAAAAATGAACCCGCTTTCAAATCTTTTTAAGCTTGCATTTTTTAATCAAATCACGCCGAAGACCGTGCCCGCCGAGCGGGATTTTACAGTAAGAGATCTGCTCTCTCATACCTCGGGACTTGAACAGGGCGTATGGGGATTTATGGCTTTTATTCGCAATAAAGAAAGAAGAACCGATTTGGCAGAGGTATGTCGGAAATACGGGAATTATTATCTTGATTGGCAGCCCGGAACGATGACAAGTTATTCGGCTCTTGCAGGCTTTGATGTGCTGACAAGACTGATTGAAGTTATTACACAGACTGAAGCCTCGAAATTTTTCAAGGAAGAAATATTTGAACCGTTAAACATGAATAATTCTTCATTTTTTACGGAAAGCCAAAGCCTTGTAAGACTCTATAAGCACACGAAAAAAGGGCTCAAGGATGTAACGGACACTAAAGCCGATGTTAAGGGCTTCATCAAAATGAGCGACGGTTATGTCTGCGGCTCGGGAGGTCTTTATTCAACGGTTGATGATTACGAAAATTTTGCCCGTATGCTGTGTAATGACGGCGTTCTGAACGGCAAGCAATTTTTAAAGGAAGAAACCGTCAGACAGATTCATACCGAAGCGCCTCCCATTCATCTTGAGCCTGAACCCGGTCAGGTTTGGGGACTCGGTGTGAGAATCCGTCAGGACGGCAAAAAGGGCAATTTCAACTCCACAGAGGGCACATACGGCTGGTCGGGCGCTTTCGGAACCCACTTTTTTATCAGCCCTAAGGATAAGTTAACAGCCGTCTGGCTGACTAACATCAGCAATGCGGGCGGCTCGGGATACCCTGTAAGCAAAGAAATAGAACGACTTGTTTTTGACACTTTCGTGAGGTGAAATAATGAAGCTTTGTCATCTGAGAACAAACCACATGAAAAATCCAATAGGAATCGACCGCTCTCCCGAATTTTCGTGGAGAATTGTAAGCGATGAAAAAAACGTAATTCAAACGGCATACCGAATTACCGTTCTTGATTCGGAAAAGACGGTTTACGACAGCGGAAAGGTAATTTCGAGCAAACAGAGTTTTATTCCTTTTGAGGGAACGCTGAAATCCTGTACAGAGTATGAATGGAAAGTAACGGTTTGGGATAATAAAGGAAATCAGGAGAGCGAATCAAGCTCTTTTGAAACGGCATTTTGCAATACCGATGAAATCAGCGCAGAATGGATTGAAAGTCCCTTTGCAAGAAACGAGGGACAGCTTTTCACCTACGGCATCGAAAACCCTGCCGTACTTTTCAAAAAAAGTTTTTCTTTGAACAAAGCCGTAAAGAAAGCGAGACTTTACGCAACCTGCTACGGCACATATAGGGTTGAAATCAACGGGAAAAGACCCGACGAGAGAGAGTTTGCTCCCGAATTTACGCCGTATGATAAAATGCTTTACTATCAGACATATGACATAACCGATTTATTGAACGAAGGAGAAAACAATATAGGCTTTACGGTCG
>JBJFHV010000383.1:0-1665 GCA_051894015.1 Acutalibacteraceae bacterium
GGAGCTGAGTTCTTCTCGTTAACTTCTGCATTGGGTTTTGTAGTATTCAGTGCGCAGAGAGCACCGAGTGATGAGTCAACAAGATAATAGCCGTAATCAAGGCCGGTAAACACAACGGTTTCAGACGTTGCTTTTTCGCTGGCAACTGCAGCAATTTTATTATCCTTTGCATACGCAAGCGCAAGCTTGGCAAAAGCGGCCGCGTCAGCACTATCTTTCCACGTCACATATCCCTGCTTGTCAACGCTTATGTAAGCCTTTGCTGCCTCGGAGCTGATAAAGTTACTCCAGTCCGAGTTTACCTTGTAAGCAAAAGCCTTGGTTCCTTCTGACGCATCGAAGCTTTCCAGATCGAAGATACGGTAAATACTATAGGTCTGACCGACGACTGCGTCATTGACCGTGATCTGGCCGCTTCCGGATGCCATAACAGGTGCAGCAAGCGCAAATACCATGATCAGCGCAAGAAGAATTGCCATTGTTCTTTTCATGTTATCTATCCTTTCTTTTTGCTCCGTGTTCTCCATACACGGAGTCTGTATTCTTTTCTATGCGGGGCGCAAATGAATTATTTTGCGTCCGGAGGCTCAGTTTTCTGACCTCCTCTCTTTGCGCCTCACATATATGTATATCAGCGGAGCTGCC
Source organism: Acutalibacteraceae bacterium (assembly GCA_051894015.1). Taxonomy (GTDB): domain Bacteria; phylum Bacillota; class Clostridia; order Oscillospirales; family Acutalibacteraceae; genus UBA6857. The sequence goes on from JBJFHV010000383.1 coordinate 646, forward strand.
ATGATCAGCAGTCCTCCGATAACAAATGGGTATACACCCGACCCACCGCTTGCCGGCAGCTCATAATGCACGGCATTTTCAACGGTTATCACAAGTGAATCGTCATCCGAATTCCATGTGCAGGCAATGTTGTCATTTTCGTCGTAGGCAACCGTCACCGGTTCACCCTCGCTGTTGACGGAAAATACTATCGCTTCGCTTGAAAGCGGAGTATACCCGTCAGGCGTTTTTGTTTCTATGAGCCTGTATGTATTGCCAACTATCAGCTTTGTCGGCTGGCTAAGGATTAGTTCGCCATTTTCGTCCGTCAGGCCGGTAATAAGAGTTTCTCCGTCAGCATTTTGAAGCTCAAATTCAACACCGGAGAGCTTATTGCCAATGTTATCGGTCTTTACGACCTTAATATCGTAATCATAACCGATCAAGGTGTTGGTTATCTGCCACACCGGCAGACCGTCCTCAGATGTCTGTTCAAGCAGTTTGACCGACGTTGTATAACCCTCAACGCTGCTTTCTCTGACGGTATAGGTATACTTTTCACCACTCTCCTGATCATACACAGGCAGGCCTGTCACAATCGCTTTCCATTCGTCGGCTGCTGTCAAAGTGCCGGTTTTGAAGATCTTGTCATTTTGCAGCACACTGAAGTTGATCCTCTCGGGCAGGGTAATGCTCTCCTGGCCTTTTGTATCCCACACTTTCCGTACTTCCAGACCAGTGGTGTCCGTCGGATAGGCAAGCTTTACATACACACGGTTGCCGACAAGCTTGTACACATCGATGTCCAAGACTTCGTTATTGAGTTTCTGATACTCTACGAACGATTTGTTAGAAGTAAGTCCATCTTGGTGCTCTGCCGGAGCCGTCATGTGGATATAATAGCTGTAGTACTTCTCGGGCTGCAGCTTTGCGTCTCCAAGGGAAACAGTTATCGTTCCGCTTGTGAGAGTTTCTCCCTCCGGAACAGTGAATTTGAAAGCTGCGGGATCCCAAATAAGCGTGGTGCTTATACCCGTCTTT
>JBJFHV010000384.1:0-7662 GCA_051894015.1 Acutalibacteraceae bacterium
TGTAAGGTGTACGTCTTTTAAGCAAAGCTTGCTTTCGTCCTTGGCGTAGCTGAAGCTGACACCGTCAAATTCAACGCTTCCGTCCCTGACCTCGGTCACGGGGTCTTCACCGTTTGTCAGGTCGCTCGACTGGCTTAACACTTCGCAGATTCTTTCGGCGGACGCTTTCGACATAATCATCATGACAAAAATCATCGAAAGCATCATCAGTGTCATCAGGATCTGCATCGAATACGTCAGCAGCGTCACAAGGTCACCCGTAGTCATCGAGCCCTGCCCGTTTGCGCCGACGATCATTTTCGCACCAAACCAGGAGATGAGAATCATAACCGTGTAAGCACTCAGCTGCATAAACGGACCGTTTAAGGCCAACATCTTTTCCGCCTTGACAAAAAGGGTATAAATCATTTCCGACACGTCGTTGAATTTTTTCTTTTCCTTGTCCTCTCTGACAAAGGACTTGACAACCCGGATACCGCTCAGGTTTTCGGAAACAACCCGGTTGAGCTTATCGTAAATTTTAAAAACCCTTGTAAATATCGGGTGAGCATTCTTTACGATCAGTCCGAGACCGAGTCCCAGAAGCGGAACCACGGCAAGGAAGATCAGCGACAGCCTTGCGTTAACCTTGATTGTCATGGCAAGAGAAAAAATCAGCATCAGTGGCGCTCTTACCGCAATTCTGATAATCATCTGATAAGCATTCTGAAGATTGGTAACATCGGTTGTCACTCTTGTTACAAGACCCGAAACCGAAAACGAGTCAATATTCGAAAATGAGAAGCTTTGTACATTGTGGAACATATCATGTCGCAGGTTTTTCGCAAAGCCCACAGACGCGTAAGCCGCGTATTTTCCCGACATAACACCGAAAATCATCGACATTACGCAAAATACGGCAAGCATCGACCCGATTTTGATGATATAATTCATGTCGCCGGCATTGATACCGTTATCAAGAAGCTTCCCCATATAATATGGTATAACGACTTCCATTACCACCTCGAGCGAAACGAAAAACGGGGCAAGCAAAGAGGCCTTTTTGTATTCGCGTATGCACTTTGAAAGCTGTTTAATCATTTTCCGATTCCTCCTTTATATTGGAATTGATTTTGTTGAGCACCGAAAAAAAGACTTCTCTTTCTTTTTGGTCAATGCCTTTAGATATTGTTTCTTCAAGCCTTTCAAAATCACTGATCACGCGCTGTTGAACCTGAACCGCTTTCGGCGTGAGTACTATTTTTTTCAGTCTCCTGTCCCCGTCAACGCTTCTGCGCCCGATCAGTCCGTTTTTCTCCATAAGATTGAGCATATTCGTGACGGTTGAGCCTCTTAAGTTAAACTCTTTTTCGATGTCCCGCTGAAAGATATCCCGGTCACGGTTTTCATATATAAAGCCGATGATGTAGCCGTGATTTCCCGTCACGTTATCAATATATGACTTTGTGTGACTGTTATCAATATAACGCTTAATAAGCCTTGAGGTACGATGAATCTGAAAGTGCATCTGTTTCTCTTTTTCCAAGCTCTTCCCTCCTTTTAAAAAGTTAGTTGACTAATTATTAGCTAACTAAGATTATACGCTGTATCTGCCCTGTTTTCAACCGTCAGACCATACAGATATCAAGCCGAACCGCTATGTGATTTTGTGCAGATTTTCATAAAAAATGAATAAAAATACCGTCCGTTATTTTTCTTAATTGCAATCAAAAAAGCGCTCTGTTTTCGACGAAATCCGTCCTGCTTTGCGCTTGCAAATGCGCACTTTAAACCATCCCCACTACCGCCCCATTTTGGCTTTATTTTTGCTCGTTTCCAGTTCAAAAACGACACCTGAAGGCCATAAAACTTGACAAGGCCGTAACTTTTTGATATAATACTCAGCGTTGTGCCAAAAGAGCAACAAAATCTATCGAATAAAACATCAAAAAAACGTGCATATTTTTCAGTGAGGTGATTTCATGAAAAAAGCTATTTCAAGCCTTTGCTCAGTTGTCATTATGCTTACTCTGGTTGTCTGCTCGTTTACGGCATCTGCCGCATCAACAGAGAGCAACAAACGTGCTGTTTTCGATTTCCTCACCGGGGAGGCCGGCTTCAATTCAGCCGCCGCCTGCGGTATCATGGCAAACATTGAACATGAATCAAACTTCGATCCGACGACAGTCGCAAGAGACAGTAACGGTCTTTTAAGCGGCGGGCTTTGTATGTGGAACGGACCGCGATTCAAAAACCTTCAGAATTACTGCTACAACAACGGCTACAACTATCTGAGCATCAACGGACAGCTTCGGTTTCTCGTGCATGAGCTGAAAACCGACTATTTCAAGCATATTTACAACTATATCAAAGGCGTAAGCAACGATTCCTCCGGCGCATACAATGCCGCATATTATTGGTGCTACTACTTCGAAATACCGAGTAACAGAGCATCGAAAGCCTGCGAGCGCGGAAGAAAAGCGGCAAACAAATATTGGCCGGTTTACGGCGGGAAGACTTCATCAGCCAACTCGTCTCAGCCTGCTCTCAAGCTCACCTGTTCAGCCAACGGCAAAACAGTAGATATCGAGTCCAGTGTTTCTTTCAGCTGGACCGGAGGCAGTTCTTCGGTAAAGAATTATTATCTTTATCTCAAACAGCCCGGACAAGACAAGTACACCAAGATCAGCGTAAACGGAAGTAAAAAATATACTCTCAGCCTTAAAGGCAGAAAGACAGGCAAATACAAAGCCTATGTTATCGGAAAAGCCGCTAACGGAAACAGAACGGGAAGCGCGAGTGAGGCTGTCAGCTTCTGCGTAAAATGTACGGACCATAACTACCAGAAGACATCCGTTAAAAAGCCGACAAAAACCGAAAACGGTTACACCGCATATCAATGCAGCAAATGCTCGGCAGTAAAAAAGATCGTTATTCTTTCTCAAAACAAGCAAAATCTTGATAAGGTAGCCTTCGGTTCCCTCAAAGTCCGCACCGTTTCCTCCAACAGCGTCTCACTCAAATGGAGTGCCGTTAATGACGCTGACGGATATTTCGTTTTCCAGTTGGTCAACCAAAAGTGGAAGCTTGTCAAGACGCTTTCGAACGATCAGACTTCATGCACGGTAAGCGGCCTGAAAGCCAATTCGGCCTACAAATTCCTTGTAAGAGCTTATGCCGGTCCGGCTTCAGACAAAAACAGACGCGTCCTTTCCGGATATAAAACCGTCAATGCGTCAACCGCGCCCGCGGCACCTGTTTTATCATCTATTACACGCCCCGGAGAAGGTCAGGTTGCACTCAGCTGGAACAAATCAAGCGGAGCTGACGGATATGTCGTCTATTACTGCAACACGCTCAACGGAAAGTACAAGAAGCTTGCCGATGTAAAAAACAAAACAAGCTATACAGCAAAGAATCTGAAAAGCGGAGACTATATTTATTTGAAAGTCAAAGCATATAACAATACTTCAAGCGGAACTTTGTATTCCAATTACAGCAAAATCAAATACGCCAAGGTTCTGTAACAAGCACCGCCCGAACGAAGCTCTCGTCCGGGCGTTTTTTCAACTGCAACAGCAAAGCCCCGCTCAAAGAGCGGGGCTTTGCCTCAGAGAGAAAAAAATGAAAAAACAAATCGCAAAAGATGAGGTGGCTGCTCACCCTTTACAAACTGGCTGGCTGGATTCAAAGGGAAGGATATTATAGACCTTTTCCCCGTCTATCATGCTGATAGGCAATTCGGGCAACAGAAGATGAATCAGTGAAATGAAGCCGTTGCTTCCCTCGCCCGGGTAACCTGTTACAAGAAGCATCGGTTTTGTTTTGGCAATATGTGCGGCAACGGTAAGAGTGGGATCGTCGCTGAAATATACTGCCATATCACCGCCCGCACTTTTTGCGTGCTGATGAAGTTGATCTAAAATTTCGGGGTTATTGCGGTTATCGAATCCGTCAATCGGAAGAACCGAAATCACCTCAAGGTCGGCTGAATTTTCGTCGGCGATTGTACGTCCTGCGTCAATGAGCTTCTGCGAAGATTGCTGTGCGGTCACGCACACGAGAACGGTTGATCTATCGTCCATTTCGGCTAACCTCCTTTTGTGATTTCATCATAATCAAAGTACCTAAAGGCAACTTTAAACCCGACTTTAAATATACTTAAGGAAAAAAATCTAATATTTCGTTCACATTCAGTTCATTTTAATTCTGAATTGTTGACAAAATGTTAAACCTGTTGTATGATATAGGCGTATATTAACGGCTTTAGCCGATACAGGAGGATGTAAACATGAACGTATTTATGGTAGGCGGAACCGGTCTTCTCGGTTGTGAAGCCGCAATCAGCCTTATCAAAAAGGGTCACAAGGTAACGTCTGTCGCTCTTCCCCCGCTTCCAGAAGGAGCACCGATTCCCGAAGAAATGGAGATCATTTTCTGCGATATCAACAAAAAGACCGACGAAGAACTCGAAGAGCTTTTAAAGGGTAACGATGTTTTCATCTATGCCGCCGGTGTTGACGAAAGAGTTGAATTTCCGGCTCCCGTTCTTGAGTATTATCACAAGTACAATATCGCTCCTCTTGAAAGACTTTTCCCGATCTGCAAAAAGGTCGGCGTAAAAAGAGCAGTCGTTCTCGGCTCCTACTTTGCCTATCTTGCCAAAGAAAGACCCGACATGAAGCTGACCGAAAAGAACAAATATTTCAAGTCAAGAGTTATGCAGGAAGAGTGCTGCGAATCTTTCGCAGACGACAACTTCAGCGTTGCCGTTCTTGAACTTCCCTATATCTTCGGCACCCAGCCCGGCAGAAAGCCCGTCTGGACGATTCTCATTGAACAGCTTGCTTTCATGGACAAATGGCCGTTCACCATGTATCCGAAGGGAGGCACCGCCATGCTTACCTGCCGTCAGGTCGGTCAGGCAATCGCCGGTGCAGCGGAAAGACAAAAGGCAGGCTTTGAAGCCATTCCCATCGGTATGTACAACATGAAGTGGAACGACTTCCTTTCCATCGTTTACGGTGCAAGAGGCATGGGCTACGACAGAAAGATCGTCGGCGTTGCTCCCTGGATGATGAAAATGGGCATGATCAAAGCTGTCAAGGACTACAAGAAGAGAAACATCGACTCCGGTATCGATCCGTTCAATCTTCCGTATGTTATGGATCTCGATCTGTTCATCAACAACGCTTACTGCAAGGCACTCGGCGTTGAAGAAGACGACATCGAAGCCGCTATCGCCGATTCTATCAAGGTTTCCGAAGCTTCCTACAACGGTACGGTCAAGCTTCTTGACATGAAGGGCGAATAATCTGATTTACACTTTAAAATTCAGCTAAACATTAATCCGCACGAAGAATGCTTCTTCGTGCGGATATTTTGCTGTCAACCGAACTTTGCAGGGGCGGGCGCTTCGAACCGAAGCTTTGCTTCGGTTGTTTTGCCCCGCTTTCGCGGGGCAAAACTGCGGTCTGCGGCGCAGACCGCACGAAGCGCCCGCCCCGCCCGGTCTGATTTTCAATCAGACCGGGCAAGCAAGCCAGCCGTTTCCGCAACATCCTCATGCAAGCCGAAATCTTACCGATGCGGTGAACGTATCTCCAGCTATATCGAGTGCCAGCGTTCCGCCCTGAAGCTCGGTCAGGCTTTTCGCAATCGACAATCCGAGACCGCTTCCCTCAGTTGAACGGGACTCGTCACCTCTTACAAAACGTGCGGTAAGCTCGCTTGCCGGAATATTGAGAGCATTTTCCGAAACGTTGCGGAGCGTGATGTCGCCGCTTTGCGCACTTCTTGAAACCGTGACGTACACTCTCGTTCCGGGCATGGCGTATTTTTTGATATTGCAGAAAATATTGTCGAGTACACGGTAGCACAGCTTGCTGTCCGCAAGAACGGTAATATCCTCGGCTTTTTCGTCAAAAACAAGCTTCAGATTCCGGTTTTCGAACTCGTCGGCATATTCTCCGCAAAGCTGTCTCGTCAGCTCGTTGAGACTGACTCTGATCAGTTCGACATGAATACTACCCGTGGAAGCCTTAGACGCTTCGACAAGATCTTCAATCAGCTTCTTGAGCCTTGCACTCTTTTCGCTCAGGACATTGATATATTCCCTTGCCGTTTCGTCCTGTATATCACAGCGTGAAAGCAAATCCGTATAATTGATGATCGAGGTCAGCGGCGTTTTCAGGTCGTGTGATACGTTGGTAATCAACTCGGTCTTTGTGCGCTGTTCCCGGACAGCGTTTTCGACGGCAACTTTCAATCCGTCACGAAGCGCATTGACATCCTCGGCATACTTTTTAACGGTGCCGTTCATACCTCTTGTATCTACCGTCACATTATAGTTGCCGTTTCGGATTTCGTTCAATGCATAGAAGATTTTCCGGAGCGAACAGAAGTACCTGAACGCGTAAATCACGCAGTAAACATCATAGCAGAGCAGTGCAAGCAAAATCGGAAGTGCTAAAATTGCGACATCGTGAAGCAGGAAAATCAGCAACAATCCGACTGAATTCGGAAGAAGCAGATAAAGTCCCGCTTTTCTTAACACATCATTGACAATGTCACGGTATTCCTGAGGCTCGGCGTCATACCTCGCCTTATATTTTTTTATCGGCCTGGCGATTTTTCTGAACAGCCACACGATGAACAGATTTTTAATCAGCGTATGGTTTTTGATGTGTCGAGAAAGATACATCAGAAGGTCAATAAGCAATGCGGCAATCAGGGCGGCGGCAAGGGACAGAAGGAATGTGCCCGGCTGATTTTTGCCGAAAAGACCGTAAAAATCAGCTTCGATTCCCTCAACAACACACATCGCGCCGAGCCATATCAAAGCGGCAATCAGTCCGCCATTTATTGCAATTCGCAAAAGAGTGAAAATCTTATCCGTTTTCATCATGTGCACCTGTCCGTCAATGCCGTTTCTGCCGGCTTTGACAACAAGTACAACTGTGCAGGCGATAAAGCCCAACAGACAGATGATAACAACCGCTAAAGCGGAGTTTACCATAATTGAAAAGCTCTCATAGCTTCCGGAAATCGTGCTGAAAGCATCAACTCCGCCGCCAAATGTTTCGTCAAAGGCGAGATACATTTTGTAGTCGCCGAGAAGCATTTCATCGACAATGCTGTCATCAAAAGAAAAGCTGATAACCGAGCGGCTGTCCTCCGGAACGCCTTTCCCGTTCGTCCATTCTTCGGTTCCGAAATCAAAACTTGCGTTATAGTCATAGGCAAGAAATGCTTTTTCCACCGTTTTTTCGTCAAGCTTTCCCGGCATGTTCGTGATCACTTCGCCGGTTTTTTTATTGAAGAAGGCATAATACATATTCTTGTATTCATTAAGCGCATTCTTTTCCTGCTGTGCCGAATTTGAGAAATAGGAATAGCTGTCGTAGTTTCCGAATCCCGAATTATCGGACAGATAGTTAATCGTATTCCCGGTGTCAACCGTCAGCGCATACCAGCCGTCAAAATATTCGCCGTCGCACTGTGCGTTGCAGATATACACGGCAGCGTCGCTGTTTTTCGGTTTTTTCGATTTCAGCGAATCGGGAAGAGCCGTTTCAATACTGTTATATCTTCCGGTCCCGTCGTCGCGGTAATAGGTTCCCGCAAAAGTCGTCGGCAAAGCCGGAGCCGTAACGTCATCGGGCATATGAGTTGTGGCAACCT
>JBJFHV010000385.1:0-1659 GCA_051894015.1 Acutalibacteraceae bacterium
ACAACCGACGGGCAGACTCTTTTCTTTTCGTCCAAAACCACGCTTATTCAGACAACTGATGACGCAAAGACCGTTATTCGTGCAAATTACCACGCCATTCCCGATGAACTGTCGGAAAAGTATGAAATTCAGCATATCGGCGGCTTGAGCTATTATAACGGCTACATCTATGCCGGGCTTGAGGACAGTAAGCAATGGAACTATCCGATTGTCGGAGTCTATGACGCCGGGACGCTGGAGTTGGTTGACTATTATATCTTAGACGCCGGACAGGTAACAAGAGGCTTGCCGTGGGTCTGCGTCGATCCCGAAACCGGACTGCTTTACTGCTGTGACCATTCAAAACAGACCACAAAACTGCTTGTTTTTGACACTGCTGACAGTATGCGCTTTGTCAAAGAAATTCCGCTTTCCGAAACGGTTGAATCTATTCAGGGCGCAGAGTTTTTCGGCGGGGTTCTGTTAGCCGCAACCAATGACGAAACTCAGGCGATTTACAAAATCAATCCCGCTGACGGCAGTGTAGTAAAACTCCTCGACCGTAACCTGACAAAATTCAGCGAAGGCGAGGGAATGACCGTCATGGTAAAAGACGGAAAGCCGGTACTCCTTGCGATGGATATGGGACCTCTTTTTGTCAATGCTTTTGTTCGTGAGTATGATATGAGTGCAGTCAGCGTGTAAGTCAATACAATAATGAGTGGTCTGTTTAGAAAAATAAATGAGTAAAATAGAGGATCTTGAACTAACTCCGGAAGTGCTTGAGTATTTGGGAAAAATCTAGAGTTGTTTAGAATAACAGATACTCTCTCATCACTTCATCTCAAACCGATTCTTGTAAAACGCAATCAACCCCTCGTCACGCATTTTGCAAAGCTCGTTGGACATGGCACTTCGGTCAACCGAGAGAAAGTCGGCAAGCTGCTGACGATTAAACGGAATCTCAAATTGCGGACAGTTGTGCTTTTTCGCTTCTTCCGATAAATAGGAAATCAACTTTTCTCGTGTAGTTCGCTTGGACATATGCCCGAGCTTCTGCACGAGTTTTCTGTTTTTCTCCGAAATGGTAAAGAAAAGATTTTGAATCACCGTTGCATGAAAACGGCAGGAAGACGGACAGACAGAGAGTACCCGTTGAATGTCAAAAAATATAACAGCGCTGTCTTGGGCTGCAACAACATCGTTTAAAATGGGACCGCCTCCGGGTGCTGCATAGGCTTCTCCGAACATTTCTCCGGCATCAATATTACTTAAAATGCTTCGGTTGCCCCAATAATCCTCATTCTGTATACGGAGCTTGCCTTTGACTAAAACAGGAATACCGTTCAGATGTTCTCCCTGACGTAACACATATTCGCCCTTTTTGTAGGTGAAAAGCTTTGCATCGAAGCAGTCGAGCATTCCGGAAATATCAACTTCGTCGATGCCGGAAAATAATATTGTTCTTTTTAAAATGGCAATATATTCTTTCATAAAAAGCTCTTTCTGTTGTAAAAACAACCGATTTGTCTTGCTTATGGTACTATAATAAGGCCGTAAAGTCAACGGACTTACAGATTACAATCGAAAAGGAGTAACGAATATGATCAGAAAGATTATCAGAATAGATGAAGAAAAATGTGTCGGCTGCGGACTTTGCGCCGAAGCCTGCCACGAAGG
>JBJFHV010000386.1:0-1654 GCA_051894015.1 Acutalibacteraceae bacterium
CACAACGGGACGATCCCCATAATACGGCGCGGTATCGATTGAAATCTTTGCCCAGTCCTCTTCGCTTCCGCCGTAGCAGATATCTGTTGCCGGTATATTACCTAAAGCACCGCTGCATATTTCCGTAAGTGTGGACGGAAGATAAACGTATTTCAAAGAAGTATCGTTTTCAAATGCATCGATACCGAGTTTTGTTACACCCTCGGAAATAACGACTTTTTCAAGGGCGTAGCATTCCGTGAACGCGCTGGTCGGAATTTCGGTAATTGTGGACGGAACGATGATCTCTTTCAGAGAATAACAGGCCGCAAAGCACATCTGTCCGATACTTGTCACACCTTCGGGAATGTTGACCGATTCAAGACTCAGGGCATCGAAAAACGCCTGACCGACTATTTTGTTTACTGAGTCGGGAAGGACAACATTTTTTACAAACAGGCAAATCGAAAACGCTGAATCGCTTAATACCGTAACGCCGTCCGGAACCGTATAGGTTTCGCAGTCAAGACAACTCGGGGCTTTGATCAGTCTGGTCATCTGCTTGTCAAAGATCACGCCCTCTTCATCGCTTGTATAGTTCGGGTTCTCCGGATCGACGACCAGGTATCTGACGTCGGCATATTCGAATGCTTCTTCGTTGAGATTTGTTACGGTTTTCGGAATATACACCGCAGTTACCGTGTCATCACCGAATTCGTACGTTTCATCAAACATGGCCCAACGGGCAATTGCTGTGACTTCATAGCCTCCGAGTGTTTCGGGAATATGAATTTCGTCAAGATCCTTGTAATCAATTTTCGTTACGGTCGCTTTGTCGTCCGTGACCGTGTAAGTGAAAATTCCTTCGGTCAGATCTTCCGCACTTACGGCAAAGGAAAGCATAAGGATACCGATAAGGCTTAAAAGTGTCACAATGAGAGCAACTGTTTTCTTCTTTTTCATTTTACTTCCTCCGATATTAAAGATACCAATATTATAATACCATTAAGAAGTTTTTTCAATCAATTTCACCGGACTTTTTTCGTAAGGAACAACCGTTTGTTCCTGTTGGGCGACCGTTCATTCTTTTTATATTGAAAATTCGAAATCAAAATGATATATTTTCAAAGATAATGACTTTTTTGTTTTCTTGTGTTATGATATTGTTGAGGTGCGGATATGAAGATTGCGGTTTGCGAAGACGAGAGAAAAATTGCAGAAGATTTGGCTGAACATATCAGCGATTTCATGAAGCTTACATATTTCGATTTTAATATTGATATTTTCCTGACAGGAGAGGATTTCAGAAAGTCACCCGAAATCTATGATTTGCTGTTTCTTGACTGCAGACTCCCGGATGCAAACGGACTGACGATTGCAAAAGAATTGAGAGACCGTGATATTGATACAGCCATTATATTTGTTACGGCATTTGAGGAATATGTATATGACAGCTTTGAGGTCAGACCGTTTCGTTATTTGCTCAAGCCGATTGATGAAAATGCAATCCGGAAAGCGATGATCGGATTTGTAAAGGCTTATGAAAAAGAGCGTCATATCAGCATTCCGACCGCAAGAAAGAATCATATTGTTAATTTACACGATATCGTTTATATCGAGTCCGACGGTAAATATTCCATCGTCCGTCTCAAGAACAACACCTCACATAAATCCA
>JBJFHV010000387.1:0-7558 GCA_051894015.1 Acutalibacteraceae bacterium
GATTTACGCAAAGTATCTTGAAAACGGCGTCAATGATGGTGACCCTGCCGGCTGGTATTCGGCAAGACTTCGCACAAAGGAACGCTACGAGCCGACTTACGGATACTATGAAATCCGCTGTAAGGTGCCGAAAGGGTACGGCTTGTGGAGCGCTTTCTGGATGCAGAATCTCGAATCGGCGATGAACGAGTATGAGGACAGCACGAGAGGAAGCGAAATCGACATTTTCGAAGCGCCGTATTACGGGAGCGAAAACCCGAACAGTATTCAGAACGCCGTGCATTGGGGCGGCTACGCAAGTAAGCATCAGTCGCTCGCAACAGGCCCGATAGCGGTTGACGCCGACATTTATAACACCTACAACACCTATGGACTTGAATGGAACGAAAACGAGTACATTTTCTATTTTAACGGCATGATCGTCAACCGTTGGGATAAGGACGACCTTTCACCGTCTCAGGCCTCAGAGTTTCTCATTCTTACGATTGAGATGAACGGAGCGAACGGTGTTCCGCAAAACGGATGGGCGACCGGTACGGTAGAAGACAACGGCAGAGATTTTGTCGGAGAGTTCAAGATCGACTATGTAAGGCACTACCAATATAAATAAGATCAAAAATCTGTGACGCACTGAGTATCAATTTAACTCAGTGCGTTTCGTCTTTTCTGTGACAGAATTCGACTGCTTTTTCTTAATTTTTTCTTACAATTATATTGTCGGCATTGACTAAATGATATCTGCGATATATTATTAGTGCAGATATAAGATAACAAATAGAAAGGCGGAGTCCATATGAAAAAAATTTTTGCAGTTCTATTGACCCTGATGTTTCTTTTTACGCTTTCTGCCTGTTCGCAGAAAGGAGATACGAAGAGCGTCACCGTGACCATCGGAAAATCCGACAGCTTTACCGAAAAGGAAATCAAGGGCGCTGTTGATGCCGTCAAAACAAAATTTAAAAAAAATTACGGCGGCTGCACCCTTATATCCGTTACATATAACGAAACCGAAAGCCGGGAAGGAGCCGAAGGCTATATCAGAAGCGGCGGCGGTAAAGAAAAGGGAGTTAAAGCGGAAGACGTCATTTATCTTGTTTCCGACTTTAAAACCGGTGAAAAAATTGAAGCAACAGGATTTGAAACCAATACCGAATACAATGGTTGGACTTGGACTGTTGTCAGAGGAAGCAACGGAAAATGGTGTGTGGTTGACAGCGGTTACTGCTGATACATATTGATTTCTTCTCACGCTTCGTGATATAATGTCAATACAATATCACGAAAGGGTGATTTTTATATGAAGAAAACGGAGAAGCTTATTTTTGAGACGATGAAGTTTTTCGAGGGAGACGAAAAACGGATTCAGCACTTTATTAAGGTTCATTCCTTGGCTCGGCTGATTGCAAAAGGCGAGGAGGTAGAAAAAGATGTACTCGAAACCGTGGAGGCCGCCGCAATCGTGCATGATGTCGGAATCAAACCGGCCGAGGAGAAATTCGGCAAGTGTGACGGCAAGCTTCAGGAAAGCGAGGGACCGTTCCCGGCATGGAAGCTGATGAATAAGGTCGGCCTTTCAACCAAAGTGATGGATCGGGCGTGTTATCTTGTCGCCCACCATCATACCTACGAAAATGTTGACGGGATTGACTTACAGATTCTCATTGAAGCGGATTTTTTGGTCAACGCGTACGAGGACGGACTGTCCGACACGGCAAAACAGGCAGGCTTTGAGAAGCTGTTTAAGACCCGGACGGGGAAAGAGTTGTTCGGGCTTATGGTTAAAATCTGATCAGGGCAAACAAAAACGGCAGGCGAAGAGGCTTGCCGTTTTACTTTTTGTTTTTAGAAAAATCGGGGAGCCCGAGAAGATAATCAGCGGAAACCTTGAAGAAAGTGCAGAGTGCTACAATATCGCTTAAACTCGGTTCATATTTGTCACATTCAATATAAGAGATTTTCCGCTGTGTTGCGTTGATGGCTTGACCGAGCTGGGTCTGATTCAGCTCGGCGTCTTCTCGCAGGTTCTTGATTTTCTGACCGAAAGACAGTTGCATAGTATCACCGGTTTTATATTACAATAGACGGAAAATATCTATTGACATTTAGATAGAAAATGTCTATAATGTGTGTAAAGATAAAAAATGCGTTCAGATATCCGGATAATTTACACAAAAACGCATTTTTAAAGAAAGGTTGATAAAAATGGATAATATTATAATTGAGGGAAAAGCGCATATTTCTGCATTCAAGAAATTACTGTTAGTGATGCTCGGCATCGTGATGTTTTTTGTTACGGATACTCTTTCTTCAGAGCTGGAGGTTGCTTACAGTATCAGATATGTTATCAATATTATAGGCTTAATTATCAGTGGATTGTTGGTTATATCGCCTCTGTTAATTCCGCTGACAATCGGGAAGTGTAAAATCTGCGTAACCAATAAGGTCGTTTACGGTATTGCCGGATTGTTGGGGAAAAAGAGAGTAGATTTGCCTTTGGACTCAATATCGTCTGTCGGTATGAGTTCGTTTAACGGTATTTCTGTTTCAACGGCGTCAGGGACTTTAACTTTCTTCTTCATTGAAAACAGGGATCAGATTCATTCGGTATTGAGCGGACTTATTGTTGACAGACAGAGCAAAATAGAAACTGTTAATGTTGCCACAAAAAATAATGTGAACGGAAACAGTGTCGATCAATTGAAAAGCTATAAAGAGTTGCTTGACATGGGTGCTATTTCACAGAGCGAATTTGAAGCAAAAAAAGAACAGATTCTTGGCATTTCAAATGAAGCGAAAGCTGCAGGACAAGTCTACTCATGTCCGAATTGTAAAAATCAAGTGAAATACGGGGATACCTCATGCAACAATTGTGGGACAATATTTAATTGGAACTGATATAAAATGCTATCGTAATGAATTTGCTTATGCAATAGACGGTTTGGATACCCGAATATTATGTGCTGCTTTTATTTCGGTTACTCCGATGATTCTATCGAAGATTGCACATATTGTCTTTTTTAAATCCGAAGAAGAATTTGAAGCGATGAAAAATCGTTTACTTGAAGTGTGATTTGCATTGTATCAGCACGGAAGAACGCCCAAAGCCTTGCGGCCTCGGGCGTTCTTCTGTATGTGTGAGAGGAAGATATCAATGTTCGTATTGCCACTGTCCGTTGTAATACCGAAGTATCTGTGTTCCCATATCTCCGGCGACGATTTCAATATCGTTGTCGGGGCGGATTTTAATCGTCTTAAAATCCCACTGTCGGTATCCGTGGTCTCCGGTCGTGTACACCGTTTTGCCGCTTGACGTTTCAATGACTTCAAAGCTGATTTCACGGTTTTTGATTTGCGGCTTTATTTCGTAGCTTTCGTTGGTAAGAATCCAATCCGATGTGTCCGGTTCTGAATTAATAATCGCAAGATGCATCTGAAAAACCGCAAGATAGCCCAAAAGTACGAACAGGACAGCCGCCGAAACAAAGACGGTACAAATCGTGATGGTTTTCTTAAAGAAATTCATGTTTTTTACCTATATATTCTCGTTCTTGAGCGCGTCAACCGTGTTTTCCTTTTTGATTTTTCTCATCGAATAAATCATGCTTGAAAATACGACGGCAAACACGCTGATGACAGCGATTGCAATACTCGACCAGGGGAGGGTGAAGCCAATTTCATGCCCTGTTCCGACCGAAAGCATATACATCAGATATGCCATCACGCAGGACACGGGCAAGCCAAATAAAAGACTTTTTAAGCCGTAAAGCAGGGATTCATAGCACATCATTTTGTTGAAGCCCTTTTTGCCCATACCGACGGATTTAAGCATCGCAAATTCACGGCGGCGCAGATTGATGCCGGTTGAAATTGTGTTAAATACATTTGCGGCGGCAATCAGCGAAATCAGCGTGATAAAGCCGTAGGAGAATACACGGATAATCAGAATCAGCGCTCTGATTGCTCTTGCATTTTCGGCGTAGTCGTAAACGTTGATATCCTTGATTTCAAGTTCGGAAATCAGATTGAACAACTCATTCGAAACGGCGATGTGGTCAGAG
This sequence comes from Acutalibacteraceae bacterium, assembly GCA_051894015.1. Taxonomy (GTDB): domain Bacteria; phylum Bacillota; class Clostridia; order Oscillospirales; family Acutalibacteraceae; genus UBA6857. Next base: position 4,059 of record JBJFHV010000387.1, read on the forward strand.
GTTTTGAGGTATAAAATCTCAGAAGAGCCAACATTGAATTTGTCCGTTAATTTCTGAGACTTACTTAATACTGCCTGTTTTACCGATTTCGGGTAGACAATAACCGCGTTGTCTGTGCCGATAAAAAATGGGCGCACGGTTGTTGCGTAACCGATTTTTACATCAAGCACGGAAGATACTTCTTCAAGAGGAAACCACTTTTTGGTTTCGTTTGTACCGTCCTCATTCGGAAAGGCATATTGACAGTATACTTTTCCGTTTTCCTCTTTGATTTCACCGGCATAATAGCTGCCGTCGAGTGTATACTCAAGCAGATTGACGCAGATAACGGACGGTTTGCTGCCGGTTTTGAAAACCTCATGGCTGTAAAAGACATTGTATTTCTGTCCGTCGACGTGTTTGTAAAAATTGAAAAAGTTATAGACAATGGCCTGCGGATTGTTTTGGTCGAAGAAAGCGTCACTTCTGATATTGTTTTCGTCAAGGTACTGCCTGAAAACCTCGTCGTCGATAAAATCAACGGTAACCGCAAGCGGTATACACTTTTGCGTTCCCTCATCATGCGCTTGGATGCAGTCGTCCGTCAGATAAGCTTTGTCAATGACAGACGAGAAGTATGAGATATCAGTCACACAACCCTTTTCAACGCCTTTTAATGATTTTGCCGCGCTGTAAAGCTGTGAAAGCTTTTTGTCTCCTTGTTCTGTTTTGTCGGCATACGACTGTACTGAAACATCAAATGCATAACTTTCCCGTTCCGCCGTAAACGAAGCCGTGAAATAATGACACAGCGAGGAGGCCGAAATAAACAGAACGATGCTCATGAAAAGCGAAAGAATTGTGATTCTGTATCTTTTGCGGTTACGCTTGAAGCTTTTACTTGCAATCATGCCCGGAAAGCCAAAAAGCTTGTAGGTAAGCTTGCTTGTTTTGACCTTGCCCGGCATGATTTTAATGTCGTTTGACTGACGGATCGCATCAATCGCCGGAATTTTGATCGCTCTTTTTGCCGGAATATAGGCTGAAATAAGCGTTGTAAAAATACTCAGCAGGGAAGCCGCAATCAGTGCAAGCGGCTCAACGTGAAGCTTCATTTTGATGTCAATATTGGTTCCCGCAACAAGAATGCTGTTGAACATGTCCGAAAGACTGCCGAGAGTGATTCCGATACCGGCGCAGCCTGCTATCAGTCCTATTGGTATGGCAATCAGGCAAAGGAAGAATGCTTCGAACAGCACACAGCTTAAAATCTGTTTCTTTGTCGCACCGATGGACTTTAAAAGTCCGAACTGCTTCGTTCTTTCGCTGACGGAAATAGAGAAAGAATTATAAATCAGTGACACAGAGCCGAAAACAATGAGAAGAATCAGGAACGCACCGAAGCCGTAAAGCATTATGAGAAATTCATCGGTGCCGGCTTTGCCGTTGTATCGGAGTAAATCCATATTCGGTGAGGGGGAAGCACATTTCTGATTTTTTTGATATTCCTCGCAAAAATCGAGCGTTTTGCCCATTTTTGTAAGTGTTACAAATACCGTTGACATGCTTGTATTTATCGACCCGTCGTCAAAAGTATACGCCGTATATCCCGGCGCCATATGGCCTTCTACAAGCAGGTCGGGACGTTCAAAAATTCCGACAACCGTATATGTGATCTCGCTGCTTACGGTCAGCTTTTCGTTTTCGGCATATTCGGTATTCTGATAAGATGCTTCGCCGTCAACCTGTCTTTGTCCGACTGAAAGGGTGAGGGTGTCGCCGATTGAATAACTGACGCCGCCGTTTGACTTGAGATGTTCGGGAAGTGCGATTTCATTTGACTTTTCGGGCATTCTGCCTTCAAGCATACGAATGGCGACATGGTTTTCAAATTCCTTGTCAACGGCGCCGATGTAAAGATAAGGCTTATCCTCGTTTTTGCTTCCGATTTCGGCGTAGCCGACGGATTTCATCTGGGAATAGGTCTTGACTCTTTTGTCGTTTTTTACTTCGTTTACTGTGGCATCATTCACATCGCTGAGTTCGCAGTAAAACTTTCCGACGGTTTGTTCAACGTAGCTTGTCATGTAATTCATCGCACTGGACAGCGAAAGAATTGTAGCCGAAAACATGGCAACCGAGAGAATGATGCCGATAATCGTAACAATGGTTCTTGTCTTATTCTTTTTAAGCGTTTGTAAGGTGTACTTGTGAAAAACATTCATTTTTTTCACCTCACTTTTTCAGCACCGTGTCACCGGCGATTCGTCCGTCTGCAAGCGTGATGATACGGTCGGCCTGCAAGGCAATATTTTCATCGTGCGTGATGACGATCAGCGTCTGATTATACTTTCTGTTGGAAAGCTTCAGTAGTTCCATGATTTCATGGCTGTTTTTCGAGTCGAGGTTACCCGTCGGCTCGTCGGCAAGGACAACGGATGGTGCATTGATCAACGCTCTGCCGATCGAAACTCGTTGCTGCTGACCGCCGGAAAGCTGATTGGGCAGATGGTTCTCTCTGCCTTTTAGTGAAAGCGTTGTCAAAAGTTCATCAAGTCTTTGCTTGTCAACCTTTCTAGAATCCATCAATAGGGGAAGAGTAATATTTTCCGTAACGTTCAGAACAGGAATCAGATTGTAAAACTGATAGATCAGTCCGACCTGTCTGCGGCGGAAAATGGCAAGCTGTTCTTCGTTTTGTGCGTAAACGTCCTGACCGTTCAGATATACTTTGCCGCTCGTAGGTTTATCAACGCCGCCTAAAATGTGAATCAGCGTCGATTTACCGGAGCCGGAAGCGCCGATGATGGCGAGAAACTGTCCCTTCGGTACGCTGAAGCTGACATTGTCAAGCGCCTTGACTTGATTTTCTCCCGTGCCGTAGGTTTTGCACAGATTTTTGATTTCTAAAATGTCCATGTGGATCGCTCCTTTATCCTTTGATGCGCTAAGTATAAAATATGTATCTTACATTTCGGTGACTATAAAATTACATATTTGTCACAGTTCTGATGTTAGATTTTAGATGGTAGAAAAGGTCGCGTCGAACTTAGTCGCGACAGAAAGACAGACGCCGCAGAGTTGGCTTTTCTGCGGCGGTTACCCCGTAAATTATAAGCGGCGGTCAGCCGGTGCTTCCGGATAAGTCACATCCGCAGGCAGGACGGCGCTCCCCAACAAAACCTGCGATTTTGTTCTTCGCCTGCGGCGAAGCGGCCGGCTTTGCGGCCGGGGGAGCGCCTTAGTTACCCGATACCGATAACTTCCCGCCGGCATCCCGAATTCCGCATTAAATTACACCGTTTGTTTGTAAAACCGGATCGTAAACTGCGCGCCGCCGTTTCTGGCATTAGAGGCTTTGATTGTCCCGTCCTGACCGGTGATGATCGTCTGCGCGAGGGCAAGACCGATTCCGAAGCTTTTGTCCGAAGAATTTTTTCCCTTGTAAAAGCGGTCAAAAATATGGGCAAGATCGTCCTTGTCGATTCCGTTTCCGCTGTCACTTATTGTGATCTCGGTAA
>JBJFHV010000388.1:0-1644 GCA_051894015.1 Acutalibacteraceae bacterium
ATACGACAGTCGGAAGCAAAAACCTTTACGGTTCGTTCTCCTCGGCAAAAGCCGTTAAAATCAAGTAATAAAATACTTTTTCAGGAGGGAACATTATAATGAAAAACATCAACCGCACCTTAACCCGGGTGCTCGCCTGCATCATGGTCGTGCTGATGACTGTGGCAGCGGTACCTTTCAACGGATTTTCCGCAAGCGCGGCCGGTACCGTTGTGAAATCCGGCAATTGCGGACAAGACAGTGACAACGTAAAATTTGCCCTTTACAGTGACGGTACCCTTGTGTTCAGCGGAAAAGGCAGAATAAAAGGTTACTATGAAGGAGAGTTTGAAACATACGGTAAAAGAACTTGTCCGTACGCATCGTATCAATGGCACGAGACCGACGATGAATTCGATGTAGGGGACGGATATTATACGGGAGATGAAGCCGTAAAAAAAGTCATCATTAACAGCGGAATCACCTCCGTCGGGAACTACGCATTTTACGATTTTGAAGCACTCACTGAGGTTGTTATGGCGGATACGGTAACCGATATAGGATATTATACTTTCGGCGACTGTAAAACGCTCAAATCGGTCAATTTCCCGAAAAACCTTGTCAATATCGGTGACGGTGCTTTTAACGGATGTACGTCCCTGAATAACATCGTTCTTCCGGACACGGTAAAAGCAGTCAGTTCATCCTCTTTTTCCGATACTGCTTTCTATAACAATAAAAGCAACCGGAAAAACGGCTTGCTTTACAGCGGGCAAGTTCTGCTTGCCGCCGATGAAAGCACGGTCACCGGCAATGTCACAATTCCGTCGGGAATCAAAGTTCTTGCCGAAGGCTGCTTCAGTGATTGCAGAAAGCTTACAGGGATTGTCATACCGGACGGTATCACGGTCATTCCGATTGATACATTCTCCGGCTGTACAAAACTTAAATCGGTTAAGTTCCCGAAAACCCTTGTTGAAATCCAGGACGGTGTCTTTTCGGGATGCAGCAGTCTGAGCACGATTTCTATTCCGGATTCTGTCAGAACGATCGGCGAAGGAATCCTTTTTGACACAGCCTACTATAACAACAGCAAAAACTGGACAAACGGTTTGCTTTACTGCGGAAAAAGTCTGGTCGCTGCCGATTCGGACAAAGTCACCGGCAAATGTACCATCCTTGAGGGAACAACCGTTCTTGCCGAACGCTGCTTTGAATACTGCAATATGACAAGCGTTGTAATCCCCGACAGTGTAACGGTAATCCCGTCTTTCGCTTTTATTTACTGTCATTCGCTTCAATCCGTCAAGCTTCCGTCAAAGCTCACCCTGATCGGGTATTATGCTTTTGAAGAATGTACCGGACTGAAAAGCATTTCCATACCGGACAGCGTCAAAGCAATCCGGGACGGCGCGTTTGATGAATGTCAGTCACTTCAATCCGTCAAGCTTTCATCAAAACTGATTACTGTCAATTCCTGTGCATTCTACGGTATCCCCTTAAAAGAGATCACCATTCCGTCAAGCGTGAAAAAGATCGACGAGTGTGCCTTCGGTTATTATACCAATGACGATGGATACAAAGCCAAGGTCAGCGGCTTTACCGTTAAGGGCTACAACAACACCGCCGCACAAAAATATGCCAAAGATAACGGCTTCAAATTTG
>JBJFHV010000389.1:0-1637 GCA_051894015.1 Acutalibacteraceae bacterium
CCAACACTTGACAAACTCATAAAAGAATATGAACAGGAGGTATTTAAAAATGAGAAAATTTAACCTTGCGGAATTTAAACGCTATTGTGATAATAGAAACCCGGATATCATTATATACAATAGCGACAACAACGATTCAGCAGATTCCGACCCGCTAAAAATGTGCTTAGTGTTTGACAGTATACAATACATCGGATTTAACCCGAATGTGCTATGCTTAAAGGGCGAAAGCGGCGTGATTTTCTTTGTAAGCGTAATCGAAATTGATGTCAATTTCAACGGTTCTATACTCGGTGACATGGTATATGTCAAATGCAAAACAAACGGACATACGGCAGTATATACCTTGATTTTTCAATAACAAACAAAGCGGGGAACAATCGCCCCGCTTTTGTTTGACTGTGCTTACATTATTAACCGTAAAGGGTGGGGTTGATGTCGGACGTTCGTCCTACAACCTATACCGCAAAGGGTACACCTTGACCGAAAAGCAACTAAAATTTTAAAGTATACAACTAAAAAATAAAGCAAGAGCCAAACAACGCCCTTGCTTCGTTTTGATATTCTGTTTTCTGTGTATGGCTACATAGTTTTAGTTGGTGGTAATTCATATTATATCAATGATAGCCGTTTTTGTATACTTTAAAAATATGTAAGTCACTTTAAAAATAGGTAAAAAATAAGAAAATCCGAAAAACAGGACATAGAAAAAGCACTACCCATGAAAGATAGTGCTAAATTCTTGTTGTATCGTGTGCTTTTAATTGTATTTTTTGGTAAACAATTTGGTAAATTTATACTGACGCTAATTGAAAGCACAATATCTTGTGCTATTTTGCGCCAAATAGTGCAACGTGTATAGGCTTACTTGTCTAACGGCTTCATCGTCGGGAAGAATAAAACGTCTCTGATCGCCGGTGAATCCGTCAGAAGCATGACCATACGGTCGATGCCGAAGCCGATGCCGCCTGTCGGGGGCATACCGAGCTCAAGCGCATAAAGGAAGTCCTCATCAGTGGTGTTGGCTTCCTCGTCGCCCTGGGCAAGAAGTTCCTCCTGCGCCTTGAAGCGCTCGCGCTGGTCAATCGGGTCGTTCAGCTCCGAATAGGCGTTTGCCATTTCCCAGCCGTTCATGAAGAACTCGAAGCGTTCCACATAATTCGGATCCTCGGGCTTCTTCTTTGTAAGCGGAGAAATCTCGATCGGGTGGTCGATGACAAAGGTCGGCTGAATCAGGTGTTCTTCGGCGAATTCCTCAAAGAACAGGCTTAAAATGTCGCCCTTCTTGTGTCTGTCCTCGTATTCCACGTGATGCTCGTCAGCAACCTTTCTTGCTTCTTCAAGGGTGTGAATCTCATTAAAGTCAACGCCCGAATACTTCTTGACGGCGTCAACCATTGTGATGCGCTCAAACGGCTTTCCGAGATCCATTTCAACGCCGTTGTAGGTGATGACCGTTGTGCCGAGAACCTCTTTGGCAACGTGGCGGTAAAGATTTTCGGTCAGATCCATCATGCCGTGATAGTCGGTATATGCCTGATACAGCTCCATCAGGGTAAATTCCGGATTGTGACGGGTGTCTACACCCTCATTGCGGAATACACGGCCAATCTCATATACGCGCTCCAGTCCGCCAA
>JBJFHV010000390.1:0-1636 GCA_051894015.1 Acutalibacteraceae bacterium
ACCGACGTCTTAAAGCTTGCCGAATCCAAGGTCGCCTCGCTTTTCCTTGTGACAAGGCTCTGGGACGCTGTCAACGACCCGCTGTGGGGACTTCTTGTTGCCAAGAAAAAGCCGAATAAAGACGGAAAATTCCGTCCGTATCTCAAATGGCTTGCCGTACCGCTCGGCATTTCGGCCATGCTTTGCTTCGTCGATTTTTCACGCTTTACAACAAGCGACACGATGATTCTTCTGCTCGCTTATGTGACGTATATCGCGTTCGGTATGCTTTACACCGGCATGAATATTCCGTTCGGCTCGCTCGCTTCGGTGATCACCGACGATCCCGACGGAAGAACCCTGCTTTCCACCTTCCGCTCCATTGGCGGCGGAATCGGCGGTGCGGCTCCGCTTCTTGTCGCGCCCCTCGTCATTTACACCAAGACGCAAGCGGCCGACGGACGTACCGTTGAAACCGCAAACGCCAACGGCATGCTGATTTTCGGCGTGATCATGGGCGTGCTTTCCATGATCTTCTATTTTGCCTGCTTCAAGACAACAAAGGAACGGGTTCCCTCTGAAGCCGACCCGAAGGTCGACATGAAAAAGACCTATCTCGGTATGCTCAAGAGCCGTCCGTTCGTTTCCGTTGCCCTTGCCGGCATCCTCATCAGCGGTCAGCTTCAGTTTGCTTCCCTGAATCAGTATCTTTACAAAAACTACTTCGAAAACACCAATCTTTCCATCATCGGCACCATCGCCAACTACCTTCCGATGGTCGTTATGATCCTTTTTATGCCGAAGCTTGTCAAGCGTTTCGGCAAGAAAGAGCTTTGCGGCGTCGGCACGTTCTTCTCGGCTCTGGCTTCTGTCCTGATGTTCTTCATCGTGCCCCGCTGTGAAAGAACGGGAAGCGGTCCTGTTGTTTTCATGATTTTCCTTTTCATCATCGGCTTCGGCTATTCGTTCGTCAGCATCACCAACTGGGCGGTTGTTGCCGACGTCATCGACTATCAGGAATATAAGACCGGCCTTCGCAGTGAAAGCGCCATTTACGCCGTTTATACCTTCTGCCGCAAGCTCGGACAAACAGCGGCCGACACAGGCGGACTTCTCCTTTTAAGCAAGGTCGCCGGTTACAACGGTCAGACGATGGGCAATCAGGGCTACATTGAGGGTGTCGGCGAAGGGATCCTCTTTGTCTGCACAATTATTCCGGCTATCGTTTATACCCTTGTCTTTATTCTTATGCAGTTTGCGTATCCGCTGAACAAGAAGAACCTTGAGCCTGTTTATGAATATGTCCATAACGCAAGACTCAAAGCGACAGACGAGGAATAAACATTTTCCGTCAGCTTGCATAGATAAGCCGCGCATTATTTATTGATATTGCCCACAGGCAAAAGAACAGTTCAATACTATTGAAAAAAAGTAATAAAGAATACATAAAATGACTTGACTTTTTTTTAATTTTATTGTATTTTTTATAAGTAAATGACTCCGATTCCGCTCGCATGGGAACGAGCCATTAAACACGAGCGTTTGATAAAAATGAAAAAACGCATTAATTTGAAAGGAGTACTCACTCATGAAGAAAGAAATTAAAATCGTTGCTATCGTACTCCTAGCGCTTATCGTATCCTTAAGCGGCTTCGGT
>JBJFHV010000391.1:0-7488 GCA_051894015.1 Acutalibacteraceae bacterium
GGCTGAAATGTAAACCCCGGAAAGGCAAAATACAAAAATTTGTAAGATTCCATAAATCGGACCGCTCGGATTGTCCTTTTTGTCGGCTGATTGCCGATTGGTTCAGATCAGCGGCTGATCGTTGATAATCAGCTTGAAGGACAGCCCGATCGACTCCGCCGCTTTCCGGCACATGATCATGCGGTTCATGAAAATCTCAAAATAGTCCATGATGGAGCCGTACTGTGTGTCAACGGTCAGCCGTAAAGTGATAATCTTATTGTCGGGACTGATTTTCAGCGTGGACTTTTCAACCGCATAGTTGACGCGGTCGTGAATGTCAAAGGTCGTCTTGTCGCGGTTTCTGACACGGCTTCGTCTTACGTCCGATTTGTCCGCAAGAATCAAAGCGGCGGCAACGGGATTGACGGCAACGCCCGTGCCCTCGTCATGATTGCCGACGGCGGAAACAATATCCGCAACATCTTCGGGCGGCATACCGATATCGCTTAACAGACGGAAAACCATAATGCCGCTGCTTTGCGAGTGAGCACAGCGGTTGACCATGTTGCCGATATCGTGAAGATAGCCGGCGATTTTTGCGTTTTCGACGATGTGATCGCTGTAACCGAGTGTGGCAAGAATGTTGCCTGCAACGTCGCTGACTCTTGTGACGTGGGCAAAGCTGTGCTCGGTAAAGCCGAGAGCGGAAAGAGACTCGTCGGCCTTTTTGATATAGGTTTTGATGGTTTCGTTGTTTTTAATCGTTTCGTAATAGCTCATAAGCATTCTCCGTTTTCTTACGGTAAGATTTTGTTTGTTGTGATCAGTTCTGCGCCGAAGCGGACCGCAAAATCGGCATAAAGCGGATTGTCAATCGTCCAGGCACCGATTTTTACGCCGTTTTCCTTTGCATAGCGAAGAGCACTGATACTTTTATAAAGGTTTTTATAGTTATAGTCGATGCCCGTGTTCCCGTTTTTCAGGCAAAAATCAATGCTTTCCTTTGTCGGAGTGTGAACAAGAAGCATCATTTCCGTATCGGGAAGAAGCGGGCGAAGTGTTTCGAGGTACTCTTTTTCAAAAGATATTATAACCGCTTTTTGGTCAAGCTTTTCGGTTTTCAGAAGCTTTGCAAGATCCGGAAAGTACTGTGTGTCACATTCTTTGACTTCGATGATGGGGACAATGTTGCTGTTTTCACAAACGGCAAGCACCTCTTTGAGTGTCGGAATCCGAAGATTCGGATATTCTTTGATGCCGTTTCCGTTGTCGATCGAAAGCTTTTTGATTTCTTCGAGCGTAAAGGAGGACACGTCTCCCGTGCCGTCCGTCATATCGTCCACGGTGTCGTTGTGAATGACAACCCATTCGCCGTCTTTTGTGGTATGAATGTCAATTTCGAACCCCCGGAAGCCGTATTCCGCCGCTTTTTCGACTGCCGGAACGGTGTTTTGCGGATAAAGGGAGCTAAGCCCTCTGTGCGCGGCAATTTTCGGCGCGTTTTCGCTCTTGAGGGTAAAGCTCATACTGCTTTTTACCGTCGGCATCAGCTTTGCCGGTACGGTTATCACAGCAAGAATGAGGACAATGACTGACAGGATAATCAGAAAAATTTTCAGGCCTTTTCGTTTTTTCATATCGTTCTCTCCGTATTCGTTTTTTCTGCTTACATTATAGCGCACGGTACCGGAAACTGCAAGCGTTATCCGAAAAGAGACAATCCGACAGGTTGCCGCGCGGATTGTTGACTTTTTGTACCGGTTACGATACAATATAAAAAGGAGAAAATATCGATAAAGGAGAATGTGTTATGAACAGACAAAACGAAATCAGATGTACCACTCCTCTTTTGGGCAACAACGGTCAGCTTTTTAATCCGGGCTACTGCAAGCGCAATCTTTTCGAATATAACCGCGAAAAGATCAGCGCGTCCAAATGGAGAGTCAAGGAATGGGATTTTTACCAGATTTCCGACGGCGAATACATGGTGCAGCTGAACTTTTTCAACATCTCGATCGCCAGCGCGCTGACGGCGGAGATCCGGAACCTCCGGACCGGTGAAGCCGTATCGGATATGGCGGTTGAGCTTCTGACTGCCGACAAGAATTTCCTTGACAAAAACGGGGATCAGCCGTCGCACTTCGAATACAAAAAGGGCGCAAGAAGCTGTGTTTTTGATACGGGACTTTACACAAAATATCTGCGCTTTTGCGGCAAGTGGCAGGGCAAGCCCTTTACAATCGAGCTGACGGGCGAAAAGATGAAGGATCACGAAAGCATCACGATCGCGACGCCGTTTGAGCAAAGGGGTCATTTCTTCTTTACACAGAAACTCAACTGTATGCCGACCGAGGGTGTTGTCCGCTGGGGAGACGGAAGAGAATACCGTTTTGACAAGAGCAACACCTATATGGTTCTTGACTGGGGAAGAGGCGTCTGGCCGTACAGCAATATGTGGTATTGGGCGAACGGAAGCACACGGCTTCCCGACGGCAAGCTGTTCGGCTTTGAGCTGACATGGGGCTTCGGCGACGAAAGCAACGCAACCGAAACCGCTGTCTTTTACGACGGAAAATGCCACAAGATCGGCGCGGCTTATCTGGAAAACGACCCCGAGATCGGGGAAAGCTGGATGAAGCCGTGGCACTTTTTATCCGAGGACGGCCGTTTTGACATGGTCATGACGCCGTATTACGATAATTTCAACAACATGATGCCGTTGAATCTTGTCGGAATGCGCACCCATCAGGTGCACGGGCTCTGGAACGGTACCGTAACCCTTGACGACGGCACGAAGCTTGAAATTAAAGATATGTATGCCTTTTGCGAAAAAGTCTATAACAAGTGGTAAGCACTGTTTCCGCGACGGACTTTTTGCTTGTCTGACAAATCAATGAACATATGCTTCCGGACGGTCGGGTTCAGACTGTCCGGAGTTTTTTTGCCGAAAAATCGGGCGGTACAACATCAGCTGTACCGCCCGGGTCTTTTAAAGTATTCTGTGACGATTATTTTTGGCCGAGAACTCCGTCGAGGTTCCGGAAGAAATCAAGAATCATCTGGAAAAACTCGTTGATACGGTTGAGTATCTGCTGGAAGAACGAAACTTTCTCAAGAATTTCCGGGTTTGTTCCTGTCGCATGAATCTGTGTTTCGGTTTCCGTCTCGGGGAGCGTGGGCGGAATATAGGTCAGATCTTCCGGACTCTGGTTTTCGGGCGTGGTTGTAATTGTGTCGGACGACGGATCAATAACTGCGCCGCCGGCAAAAGCCGGACAAATGAAAACAGATAAAGCCAGGATTGCCGCAAGAACGGCGGCGGTAATTTTTTTACAGTTTTTCATAAGAGATAACCTTCTTTCGTTAATAAAAAGTTAACATTCATCAAGGTCATTATAACAGCTTCCGTTGTTTTTGGCAACAGCTTTTTGAAAATCAAATAATTTTTAACCGTTTGCCTTTCCGGCCGTTGCTTTTCAGGAATAACGGGAGCGGCAGAAAATAAGCCGGCTGCCGGTTAAAACGCAAGCTTCGGTTCAATATAGGCGGCAAGCTCGTCGATCGGCATGCGGATCTGCTGCATGGTGTCACGGTCACGGACGGTTACACAGCCGTCTGTTTCACTTTCGAAATCGTATGTGATGCAAAACGGTGTACCGATTTCATCCTCACGACGGTATCTCTTGCCGATGGAACCGGTTTCATCGAAGTCCACCATAAATTTCTTTGCGAGCATCTCATAGACTTCCATTGCTTTACCGGAAAGCTTCTTGGAGAGAGGAAGAACGGCAGCTTTATAGGGGGCAACGGCGGGGCTCAGGTGAAGAACGACACGGGTATCGTTTTTCTCTGCGTCGATCACTTCCTCGTCATAGGCCTCGCAAAGAAGCGCAAGAACGGTTCTGTCAAGGCCGTAGGTTGATTCAATAATATAGGGAATGTATCTCTCGTTAGTTTCGGGATCAAGATAATCCATTTTCTGACCGCTGTATTCCTGATGTCTTGTCAGGTCGAAGTCTGTGCGGTTATGCGTACCGTTGATTTCACCCCAGCCGAAGGGGAACAGGAACTCGATATCACAAGCCGCCTTGGCATAATGAGCAAGCTTTTCGTGGTCGTGATAGCGAAGGTGCTCAGCAGGAATTCCCAGATCCTCAAAATATTTTTTGCCGTAAGCTTTGAAGTAATCGTAAAGTTCACCGTCCGTACCTTCCTTGCAGAAAGTCTGGAACTCCATCTGCTCAAATTCGATCGTACGGAAAGTGAAGTTGCCGGGCGTGATCTCGTTTCTGAATGCCTTTCCGATCTGTCCGATTGAGAACGGAAGCTTTGCGCGCATCGTACGCTGAACATTCAGGTAGTTTACATACTCACCCTGCGCATTTTCCGGACGCAGATAGATAACGCTTTTGCTGTTGTTGGTAACGCCGCGGAAGGTCTGGAACATCAGGTTGAACTCGCGGATGTCGGTGAAATTATGCTTGCCGCAGTGCGGGCACGGAATGCTGTGATCCTTGATATACTGGAACATTTCCTCCTTCGTCATGCCGTCCGCGTGGGCATCGGGATCGAAATCGTCAATCAGATTATCTGCTCTGTGACGCATTTTGCATTCCTTACAGTCAAGAAGCGGATCGGAGAAAGAAGCGACATGACCGCTTGCTTCCCAGACTCTCGGATGCATCAGAATATCGGCATCGACCTCATAGCTGTTTTTGCGCTCCTGAATAAAACGCTTGCGCCATGTGTCCTTGACATTGTTTTTCAGTCTTGCGCCGAGAGGGCCGTAGTCCCATGTATTGGCAAGTCCGCCGTAAATATCGCTTCCCGGGAAAATGAAGCCTCTTCCTTTACAGAGAGCGACGATTTTCTCCATTGTTTTTTCAGTATTGTTCATTCCTTGGACTCCTTTCCAAAAACGGTATCATTAACCGACATTACCATTTATAATAATATAAAACCGTCTATTAGTCAAGCGGCTTATTTGTGATATCTCAGCGAGCAGACATCGTCGCCTTTGGCAATGCATTTGGGCAAATCAAGAACCGCACCGTAGCATTCTCCGATCCCGTGATCTCCGCACATGGCAATGTCGCACAGCTTTGCAATTTCCTCGTCGGTGCAGCCGGCATTCTGCCAGGCTTTGACAAGCGGACAATAATGAAAATCAATCGAAAGCCTGTCATCGGTGCTTTCAAGAATTTTCATTTCAAAAACAAGCCGGGCAGGCTTTGTGAAAAGCGTTTTTCTCAGTCCTCTGAGGCTGTCTGTTTTCCCTTTTTTCACAAGGTCTTTGCCCTGTGAAAGACCGCACCGTCTTACGGCTGCACTGCCGAAATCCTCCCATGCAAGGCCCCGCTTGCCGGCTTCGTCGCAAAGCAGATACAGCCAGAAGGCCCGGTGTTCAAGCTGAGCGCGGATAGACTGCAGTGCGAAGTTTTTATATTTCGGTTCGTTTTTTACCTGACTCATATCTTATTATCTCCCTGTTTCGGCTCTTTCCGAGCTTTTTTGCTATTGTATCACAACCGTTCATGAAGTTCAACTCCCGGCAACGAAATAATCTCTGAGCGATAACACAGGAAAAGCTGAAAAATAACCGTTGTCTGCGTGCTTGACAAAATACGGACTGTTGTTATATAATGTAGCTCTGTAAGTTTGCACTTACATGGCTTCAGAAAGCGTCGGACTTATGTTGCTATACTTCGTTTACTTCTCGGATTCTGCACTCCGAGCAATATGTCCCGTTTTAATAAATGAAAAGGAGGTAGACAAAATGAAAAGAACCTATCAACCCAAAAAGCGTCACAGAAAGATGGAACACGGCTTCCGTAAAAGAATGTCCACAAAAAACGGCCGCAAGGTTCTTGCCCGCAGACGTGCTAAGGGCAGAAAGCAGCTTACTTATTGATTGGCTGCCACATTAATTTTGGCGTTGGGGTAGATTGACTTGCTTAAATACGTTACATTAAACCAGAACAAGGACTTTTTGCGCCTGTATTACCGGGGCAAGTCCTTTGCGAAGCCTGCCATTGTGGTATACGCTATGAAAAACCGTCATGGCGTTTGCCGTGTGGGAATGACTGCAAGCAAGAAGATCGGAAATGCCGTCGAACGCAACCGCTCCCGTAGGATTATCAGAGCCGCTTATCAGTCTGTGTTCAAGGACGAAACCTTTAACGGCAGCTGGGACCTGGTTTTTGTTGCAAGAACCAGGACGAAATATCAGAAAAGCACCGCCGTTAAAGCCGAAATGACGGAATGTCTGAAAAAGCTGGGGGTAATAGCGTGAATTCTTATGTGAAAGGAAGAAGCACCGGGCTGTCAGAGAGAGGCTTGTCTCTTTGCGGGTTTTGCCCCGTGCGTGAATGGCGATTAAAATGAAAAATCTCCTTTTAAAAGCCATACGCTTTTACAGAAAGCATATTTCACCTCATTTGCCGCCTATGTGCAAGTACTATCCGACCTGCTCGTGCTATGCGATCGAAGCGATCGAAACGCACGGAGCTTTGAAAGGCGGACTTCTTGCTTTATACCGGCTTTTACGATGCAATCCTCTTTCGTCGGGAGGCTACGATCCTGTTCCGCCCAAAAAGGACAAGCATAAAAACTGTCCGCACGACTGAGTGCTCTTTCAGTCAAACGGAATAATTTTACGGAGGAAAACAAATGCTATCTTTTCTCTATGAGATTTTCGGTTTCCTTTTCCGGATTCTTTACGATTTTATCGGCAATTACGGCTTAGCGCTTCTTATTTTTACGCTGTTTTTCCGTATGCTTATTCTGCCGTCAAGCATCAAACAGCAAAAAAGCTCGGCCAAGACGGTCAGAATGCAGCCGAAGATCCGCCGGATTCAGGAAAAGTACAAGGACTACGCGCCGAACGAAAGAAACCAGAAAATTCAGCAGGAAACCAACGAACTTTATCAGAAAGAGGGTTACAGCGCCATGACGGCCGGCTGTCTGCCCCTTTTGTTCCAGCTTCCTATTCTTTACGGTCTTTACGGAATCGTCCGTGAACCGCTCAAGTACGTTTTGAAAATCCCCAACGAGCTTATCAATGCTCTGACCGCGGTTGCCTCAAATGCCATGACCGTCAGCGGCGGAAACAAGGCATACGTTGAAGCGTCGCTTATTGCCAACATTGATCAGCTCGCTTACAAAATTCCCGAAACTGCGGCGAAATATGCCGCTGATATCGACAAGATCCGGAACTTTGACTTCAAGGTTTTCGGAATTGATCTTGGCGGAATTCCGCAGATTGATACCTTCAAATCCTTCGGTACGGCATCAACCGAAGCGAAGATTCTTTTACTGATCCCGATTCTTTGTTTCGCAAGCTCCATGCTGACAAGCGTACTGACGCAGGTACGCCAGAAAAAGAGCAATCCGAACATGGAAAATCAGCAGATGATGGGCTGCATGATGCTCATGATGCCGCTGATGTCCCTTTGGTTCAGCTTCCAGTTCCCCGCAGGTATGGGTATGTACTGGATTCTTTCGAAC
>JBJFHV010000392.1:0-7433 GCA_051894015.1 Acutalibacteraceae bacterium
CATCAATCAACAACTCGTAGTATTCATAATCACCGCCCATGTCTAGGTGTGTGACCGATGCTTACTCCGTTTTTCGCGAAAATCGTCGTGATCGACCCGAGATATTTCAGCGACAGTCTTGAGGAAATTATGAAAGAATACAATTTCACCCATGTACTGTTTCTTTACAATCTGAACACTTTTCTTGCGGACAACTCGCTTGTTGACGCACTTGAAAGCTGAGAAATAACACCGTAAAGGGTCAACATTCCTTTACGGTGTTTGATTTTTTCGGGATTGTGAAGAACCTTACGGAACTCAGTTTCTCTTATTCAGCGGAAAAATCGTCCTTGCCGACGCCGCAAAGCGGACATACGAAATCGTCGGGAAGATCTTCAAACTTTGTGCCGGGAGCAATTCCGTTATCGGGATCGCCGACTGCTTCGTCGTATTCATAGCCGCATATGTTGCAGATATATTTCATTGTCAAAGCTCCTTTCGTTTTAATATACTAATGTTTTACTCTAAAATGCACGTTTTGTCAATACCCCAAATAATACCCGTTATCGATTGATGAAAAAAATAAGTTGACGAAAAAAAGAAAAAAAGCTATACTCTGTAAAAAGGAACGGTGAGGACAAATGGGCAAAAAAGCACAAAAAAACACAAAAAGCAAAATCGTTTCCGCGGCGTGGAAGCTTTTTTATGAACAGGGTTATGACGCTACAACGGTTGACGATATTATCCTCGAAAGCGGCACCTCAAAAGGCTCATTTTATCATTATTTCGACGGCAAGGATGCCCTTTTAGGCTCGCTTGCATACTTGTTCGATGAAAAATACGAACAGCTTTCGGAGGAAATCGACGAAAACATGAACAGCGTTGACGCGCTCGCTTTTCTCAACCGTGAACTTTTTGAAATGATTGAAAACCGCATTGATATCGACCTGCTCAGCCGTCTTTATTCAACCCAGCTTACAACAAAGGGAGAAAAGCATCTTTTGGACCGTAACCGTGTTTATTACAAATTACTTCGTAAAACCGTCTGTGACGGACAGCAAAAGGGAGAAATCACCAAAAACAGCACAGTCAACGACATTGTGCGGCTTTATGCACTCGAGGAAAGAGCAGTCATATACGACTGGTGTCTTTGCAACGGTGAGTATTCGCTTCGTGAGTACGGACAGAAGGTCATCGGTATCTTCCTTGAATCGGTAAAATGCTGAGTATTTTATATCACTGCGGTAACGAATATTTCAATACCGATCAATATCAGTATTACACCTCCGAAAACCGCTGCCTTTCCGGAAAGTCCGGCACCGAACTTTTTTCCTGTCTGAACGCCGCAGATGCAGATAAGAAATGTCACTGCGGCAATAACGGCGGCACAGGCAAGCGCCCGATATAAATTATACTCGGATATGGTAAATCCGACAGACAGGGCGTCAATCGAAGTGGCAATGCCTTGAACAAGCAAAGATGGAAAACCGACTTGCTTCGGTTCATCGACACCGCTCTTTCCCGAAAGTCCTTCAATCAGCATTTTTCCTCCGATAAACGCAAGTAAAATCAATGCGATCCACGGAATGATCCGCTCAAACGCTTTGAAGCGCTGGGCTACGGTATGAACACACACCCAGCCGATCATCGGCATCAGTGCCTGAAAGAAAGCAAAAACACCTGCAATACCGCACATTCTGCCGAATCGCATTTTCGGCTCGTTCAGTCCGTTCGCCAAAGAAACCGAAAAAGCATCCATGGCAAGCCCCACACCTAAAAGCACACTGTTGAGCAAAAACATCAGGATTGTATTCATCATTTTCAAACTCCTTTACAAAAAAACAACCCAAGCATAGCGGTAAAGCCGTGCTTGGGTCTTTTCGGTTTGAAATGATATTGAGCAGACTTACCGTATACAGATATACATAAGTCTCGCATTTTAAAGTAAGCCAGATCCGTCTCAGATCAGTATGTTGACTTACTGCACACAAAGGCGTGCTTGCTACTCCCTTACAGAATGTTTGAAAATATTATCACAATGTGTCGAAAAAGTCAAGTACCGGAAAAGAAAAATTCACTTCATTTGACAGCCGGGCAATGAGAAAAACAAGCCAATTGAAAATATTTTATTTTTATGACTAAATTTATTCTGTAATTCAGTCTATAAAATAATCCTTTATATTCTTTATTTTTATTCCTTAATTTGCCTTTTTGTATTTAAAAATGTCTAAACTTTATTCTGCATTGAATTTCAGATTAAAGTATGCTATCATATTAAAGTTAAAATCAAGTTTTGAAAAGAGAGGAATTAAAAATGACTTTAGAACTTCTTGCGTTTATTCTTTATTTCCTTGTCGTGCTCGGGATCGGCGTTTTCTTTATGATCCGCTCCAAGGGCACCGGCGAAGAAGAATACTTTCTCGGCGGACGAGGCATGGGTCCGTGGGTAACCGCTATGAGCGCGCAGGCCTCCGACATGAGCGGCTGGCTTCTGATGGGCTTTCCCGGAAGCATTCTCGCTTTCGGTATGGGAAAAGTCTGGATCGGTATCGGTCTTGCCATCGGTACATCACTCAACTGGATTTTAGTTGCCAAGAGACTTCGCCGTTTTTCAAAGGTTGCAAACGACTCGATCACCCTGCCTCAATATTTAACCAACCGCTTTGCCACCAAAAGCAAGGCGCTTCAGATCATCAGTGCCGTCGTTTTTCTTGTTTTCTTCACCGTGTATGTCGCTTCAGGCTTCGTTGCGGGTAAAACCGTTCTTACAAGCGTTGTGCCTCAGCTTGCAGGCAAGGACGAGCTTGCGCTTCTGATCTTCGCCCTCATCATTATTGCCTACACTTTCTCAGGCGGCTTCAAGGCGGTTTGCTGGACTGACTTTTTCCAGGGTCTTATGATGCTTGCCGCGGTTCTTGCCGTTCCCATTATGATAATCGCTACAAAAAATCCCGATCCTGCCAATCTTACGTTCACCGTTGCTGACGCCGCAAACGGAATCGGAGACTTTAACATGAATCCCTTTAAGGCTTCGCCGCAGGATATCATTTCGGGCCTTGCGTGGGGTCTTGGGTACTTCGGAATGCCGCACATTCTTGTAAGATTCATGTCGATCAAGAAATCCTCAATGATCAAAAAAGCTTCGACCGTTGCTATCGTCTGGGTCGTTTTGTCTCTCGGCTCGGCTATCGCTTTCGCCATTCTCGGACGTATGCTGATCGGTGAAAAGCTTGTCAATGCCGGCGCACCCGAAACCGTATTTATCGAGCTTGTAAAAATGCTCTTCCCTTCGTTCATCGTCGGACTTCTTCTTTCGGCTATTGTCGCCGCCGCAATGAGTACGGCTGACTCCCAGCTTCTTGTTGCTTCGTCATCTTTCACAAGCGACATCTACAAGCCTGTTTTCAGAAAGAACGCTTCGGATAAGGAAGTCCTTTGGGTAGGCAGAGCCGTCGTTGTCATCGTTTCCATCGTCGCTTTCTTCATCGCCTCCAACGGCGGAAAAGGTGCTCAGGCCATTATGAACATGGTCGAAAACGCATGGGGCGGCTTCGGCGCCGCATTCGGACCGGTTATTATCCTGTCACTGTTCTGGAAGAAAACCACCTATAAAGGCGCAGTTGCAGGCGTTATAGGCGGTGCTGTTACCGACGTAATCTGGCTGATTTTCCTCACCGCCAAAACCGGTATTTACGAAATTCTCCCCGGCTTCGTTGTCGGACTGATCTGCTGTATCGTCGCTTCGCTTCTTGATAAGAATCCGTCTCCCGAAGCACTTGCTATCTTCGAAAAAGCAACAGCCAAGGACTACGAGGATTAAACACAGATTTTCGCACCCTTCATATACGAAACCCGAAAAGAACTGTCATGCCTTTTCGGGTTTCGCTTTGCCATGTCAACTTTCAGGCTTCAAAAGCTTTACGGCAAAGGCGTTGTGTCGGAATTGATTTTATTTTCCGATATGAATATATCAATTACCGTCGGTATAGTATAATATATTGGTTAATCTCAAAACTGCTCCCGAAAGAGAGGTATGTTATGTTTATTGATAAAGCGAAAATCAAGATCCGTGCAGGCAACGGCGGTAACGGAGCGGTTGCCTTTCACAGAGAGAAATATATTGCCTCGGGCGGTCCCGACGGCGGTGACGGCGGAAAAGGCGGCGACGTTGTTTTCATGGTAGACGACAACCTCTCTACCCTTGCCGACTTCCGCTACAAAAGAAAATACTGCGCCAGAAACGGCAACGACGGACAAGGCTCACGAAAGAACGGCAGAAAGGGAGAAGACCTGATTATCAGAGTTCCGAGAGGTACCGTAATCCGTGAATGCGAGAGCGGTGCGGTCATGTCCGATATGTCGTCGGACGAGCCTTTTATCGCCGCAAAGGGCGGAAAAGGCGGCTGGGGCAACTGCCATTTTGCAACGTCCACAAGGCAGACGCCGCGTTTTGCCAAGGACGGTATGCCCGGTGAAGAATGGGAGGTCACGCTTGAGCTCAAGCTTTTGGCGGATGTAGGTCTTTTGGGCTTCCCGAACGTCGGAAAGTCAAGCTTTATCTCGGTTGTCAGTCAGGCAAAGCCCATTATCGCCGACTATCATTTTACGACGATTACGCCCGTTTTAGGCGTTGTTTCCATGGGCGAAGGCTCCTCGTTCGTGATTGCCGACATCCCCGGACTGATCGAGGGCGCAAGCGAGGGCGTCGGTCTCGGTCACGAATTTTTGCGGCATGTCGAGCGTTGCCGTATGCTTCTTCACATTGTTGACGTTGCCGGAAGCGAGGGCAGAGATCCGATTGAGGACTTCGAAAAAATCAACCTTGAATTAAAACGGTTCAACCCCGAGCTTGCCGACCGTCCGCAGATCGTTGCCGGCAACAAGATCGACCTGGCAACGGACGAGCAGAGAGAACGCTTCAAAGACTATATCGAATCCAAGGGCTTAGAGTACTTCGAAATGTGCGCCCCGATACTGGAGGGTACAAAGGAAGTGATCAACGCCGTTGCGGCAAAGCTTGCAACCCTTCCGGCAGTCAAAAAATACGAAAGCGAAGAGATCCCGCTCGAAGTGATCATGAAAAAGAAGAACACGGGTTTCGAGATCTTCGTAGACGACGGCATTTATTACATCGAGGCACCGTGGCTCGTTCCGATCATCAACAAGACCGACATGAACGACTATGAATCGCTTCAGTATTTTCAGCGCGTCCTCACGTCGAGCGGCATTATCGACGCTTTACGGGAAAAGGGCATTGAAGAGGGAGACACCGTTAATATTTACGACCTTGAATTTGATTTCGTAAATTAAGGAAGTATCATTTTATGGGAATACTTTTTGAAAAAGACTGCGACGCAAAACAGCTGAGTCCCCTGTCCCTTGCCTTTATCGGGGACACGGTGTTTGACCTCTTTGTCAGAGAAATGCTGCTTTGCGACGCAAACAGACCGGTAAAAAAGCTTCATAACTGCGCGGCGAAGCTTGTCAATGCCAAGGCGCAGGCAAAAATGGCAGAAGCGATGACGGAAAAATTCACCGAGCAGGAGCTCGAAGTGTTTAAACGGGGGCGCAATGCGCATACTAATCACATCGCAAAGAATGCGAGCAACCGTGATTACCATTACGCCACCGGGCTTGAGGCCGTTTTCGGCTTCGTATACTTAAACGGCGACACCGAAAGACTCCGTGAGCTTTTCGATCTTGCCATAAACAACCTTGAGACCCCGGAGGTACGATAAGATATTTTTGGGGTTCTTATGAATACTAAAAAAGCAGCTGTCAATTGTTTTTATGTGCTTGCCGGCTCGGCTCTTTTCAGCCTGAGCGTCAATATGTTTTCCGTGCCGAACGAAATCGTGCAGGGCGGACTTACCGGAATATCCATCATCATCAATCGGGTCTTTCCGATTGTCCCGGTCGGTCTTTCGGTTTTCGTACTCAACATTCCTCTTTTTATTATCGGATATATGAGACTCGGGAAAAGCCTTGTTTTAAAATCGGTGGCAACGACTCTGGTCTTTACTTCGTTTATCGACATCGGCGAGCTGTTTATTCCGCCCTATACCGGTGATATTTTTCTTGCCTGTGTATTTTGCGGTGTGTTCGCCGGAATCGGACTGGCGTTCATTCTTCTTGCCGGCGCTACAACGGGCGGAACGGAAATCATCGCTGTCCTCATCAAGCAAAAGAGGGGTGACATTTCGGTCGGAAAACTGATGATGTTCGTTGATCTCGTTGTTCTTTCCGCTTCATACTTCGTTTTCCGAAGCCTTGAAAGCACGATGTACGCCGTGGTCACGCTTTTTGTCACGTCTAAGATGATCGACATCGTCCTTGTCGGAACGGGCAGCAGCAAGGCTTTTATCATCATTTCAAAAAATTCGGATTTTCTTACCAAAAAAATCCTGTCCGAAATCTCCCGGGGTGTGACCGTTCTTCCTGCCAAAGGCGGCTACACGGGAGAGGAAAAACAGATCCTTTTCTGCATCGTGCGTTCGTCACAGGTAACGGCGGTCAAGCGTCTTGTGACCGAAAACGACAAAAGTGCGTTTTCCTTCGTTGCCGACATCGGCGAAGTGATGGGACAAGGGTTTCATTAGACTGTAATAAAGAAGGGTGGCTACCACATGAATTTTACGACTCTTTCCAACGGTACCAGCGAGGGCTATTGCATTATTAAAAGCCTTGAAAAGAAAATGAATGTCAAAGGTGTTCCGTATCTCGACCTTGTTTTATGCGACAAGACGGGCGAGATCAACGCAAAGCTCTGGGACTACAAGGAACTGATTCACGGTGAATACAGCGTCGGTGAGCTGATCAAAATCCGCGGTACGATTACACAGTACAACGGAGCGGATCAGCTTCGCATTGACAAAATCCGGGCTGTTGCCGAAAGCGACAACATTGATATCGGCGACTTTGTTCCGTCCGCCGAATATCCCGGAAAGCTGATGCTTGACCGGATTTATTCTTACATAGACAGCATCAAAGACAAACAGATTCAGACCCTCACAAAGGCGCTCATCAAAGACTGCGAGGAAAAGCTTCTTTTCTGGCCGGCGGCTTATAAGCTTCACCATGCCATGCGGGGCGGACTTCTCTATCACACACTGTCCATTCTCCGCCTTGCCGACTGCGTTTGCCAAATCTATCCGTCGGTTGACCGGGATTTGCTTGTTGCCGGCGCAGTGCTTCACGACATCTGCAAAATTGACGAGTTTGATATCAGCCCCGCCGGGATCGTCACGAACTATTCCGTCAAGGGCGAGCTGTTAGGTCACCTTGTGATGGGCAGCATGAAAATTCAGCAAAAAGCCAAGGAGCTCGGCATCGACGACGAATGTGTGACGCTTCTTGAGCACATGGTCATTTCTCACCACGGTACGCCCGAATTCGGTGCAGCGGTGCGTCCGATGTTCCTTGAAGCGGAGATTTTAAGTCAGCTTGACACCCTC
>JBJFHV010000393.1:0-7361 GCA_051894015.1 Acutalibacteraceae bacterium
GCTTTCTTCCGCGATCATCGGCATGAAGTTGTTGTCGGGAATGATGTAACCGACCTGATCGTTGGCAAGGTCAAGCACCTTCAGCGTTCTGCCGCTGTCGGCAATCATTTCCTGCATGGACGGGTAATTCCAATCTTCACCCGACCAGGAAGCGTCGCCCTGTAAGCAGCCGCCGTAAGCAAGCTCGGGAGCCAGTTCACCGGGAATGACCGCAAAGGCAAGGTCGGTGCCAAGCTCAATATAGCCAAGCTCCGTGCTGACGAAAACGCCGTCCTTGTTTTTGACAACAAGGCTTTCAAACATTCCGGCTTTTCCGGCAAGAAGCAGAATCGGATTGCTGATCGGAAGCAGGATTTTCTTGTATCTGACGTTCAGAAGCGGAGCGACCTCGGTTTCGTCCGTGACAGCGCAAAGGGATTTTCCGATGCTTTCGCCAAAGCCTTTCATTTCTTCGAGTCTCGTCATGTCTTCACGGTAGTTTTCGACCGTGTCTTCGGTTCGGTTCTGTGATGTGCTTTGCTGTGCGCCCATGAAGAACAGCACATTTGCGTCCGCGGTTTCATTGATGACCTTTTCGGCGTAATACGGATAGTCGCCGGTTATGGTCGTTCCTGCCGCACCGTTGCCGACGCAGTGAATTTCCGTTGAAACAAGCCAGGTTTCCGCTGAACCGTCCGAGGGAACAAAGCGGAAACGGTTAAAGGAGCTGTCGCTGACATAAGGCGCACGCTTATCAATCAGATACGCACTCTGGTCGGCAGTGCCGTAATACAGCTTACCCTCTGTCATGTTACCCACAGCGGCTTCAATGCTCTCTTTACATTTCAGCTTGAGGTTTTCCATGTAAGCGTCATTTTTGCCGTTTTGCGTCTTGCCGCCGAAAAGCACCTTGACGGGGTTGACGAGTGCCATTTCAAAAATGTTGCCGTTCATGCCGAGGGTATCGACGGCGCTGTGCTGATGAAGGACGGTAACGGTGATGCTGTTGATATTCTTCTCTTTTGCAAGTTCGGCGACGCTCTGTCTGATTTCACGGACATCGGGAAGCGAAAGTCCGTAGGCGTCAACTGAGACAAGTACACTGATTCCTCTGCCGCTTGAATCCGAAACGGCGGCCGTTCTGACCTTCAGGTCGTCCTCGACGGCGGTGGCAAGCTTCTTCTTCAGGCTGATGGAGCCGCCGACATACATCTTGCCGATGATGCTGTCCGCATCGGTCAGAATGCTTCTTGCATCATAGCCCAAGGAGAACACGGCATTTTCGACGGGTTCGGAAAGAAATTCTTCGGTTCCTGCCATGAAGCCCGTGTCCGTATCGGGATTGATCCACGATTTCGGCGTCGGATAAACGCAAGCGATTGCGCCGACTGCACAGTCGACTGCCTTTTGCGAAAGATTGAGAAGCGCCTTCTGCGCCTTGGAAGCTGTTTTTTCTCCGTCTGCGGCAAACGCCGAAACGGGGACCGCAAATACAAGAACAATTGCGAGCAAAACAGCCAGAAGCTTTTTGGTTTTCTTCATTGGTATCTCCTCCTTTATTTTCTTATTGTCCGTCATTTACATAAAAAAGTCAATACAGTTTTCAAAATTTATCCATAACTTTATCAACTTTTATACATAATACACTTTCAGCGTGTCCAGACAAACCGCGGCAAGCTTTCCGCCCTCATAAGCGCCGCAGTCAATTTTCAGCTGATGATTCTTGGAAATCACCCTTGCCTTGCCGTCCTTTGATAAATCCGGAGTCGGAATATGGCCGGAAACAAGGAAGCTGTTTTTAAAATAAACCTTTGATAAATCCGACGGCTTCGATACAAAGTCCTGTTCTTCATAATCATCAAGGCTTTTTTGCGGATCAAAGCCGTTGATACCGGCGTGAACGAGGACATAGCTTCTGCCTGACGCTTCCACCTGTTCATACGGCTCAAATTCGGAAAGATAGTCGAGTATGCTTTCCCTGTCCTCACCCGAAAGGTTCAAAAATTCCTCGAGCGTCGGCTCTCCGCCCGACAAAAGCCAAAGGTCATAAAGACTTTTTGTTTCGTCCGTCAGAAGCGACTCACATTCTTCTTTGGAATCTGCGTCCTCAAAGACGGGCAGAAGCTTTTTAGCAAGATATTCGTGCTCACCTAAAACCGGATAGATGTTCGGACGGTACCGCATATCGGCAAGAATCCGAATTCCGTCCTCACCCTTGTCAATCACGTCGCCGAGGACAAAAAGTGCGTCCTCCGGCTGTAAGTTTAATTTTTCGAGCATCATTTTGTATTTGTCAACCATTCCGTGAAGATCGGACATTACATAAATCATAAGTGACCTCCTGATTTATTTTGTAATAAGAAGCTCATTGTTTTCAAGATATTCGTCGTAGGTTTCCTTGCGGTCGTACAGTCCGTCGGGTCTGAATTCGATAATGCGGTCGGCAACAGACTGAACAAACTGGTGGTCGTGAGAGGTGAAAAGAATCGAGCCTTTGAACTTGATCAGAGCGTTATTGAGTGAAGTAATCGACTCAAGGTCAAGATGGTTCGTCGGCTCGTCAAGAATCAGGACGTTCGCACCGCTTAACATCATTTTGCAAAGCATACAGCGAACCTTTTCGCCGCCGGAAAGGACTTTGGCGGGCTTGGTGGCTTCTTCACCGCTGAACATCAGTCTGCCAAGCCAGCTTCTGACATCGGATTCAAACTGCAGATCCGAATACTTGCGCACCCAGTCAATCAGCGAATCGTCAACCCCGTCAAAGAAAGCGGAGTTATCTTGCGGAAAATACGCCTGTGAGGTGGTAACGCCCCATTTGAACGTGCCCTCGTCCGGCTCAAGTTCACCCGTAATAATCTTAAAGAAAGTTGTTTTTGCAACGCCGTCCGTGCCGACAAAGGCGACCTTTTCGTTGGGCCGTAAGGTAAAGCTGACGTTGTCAAGTACCTTCCTGCCCTCGACAGTCTTGGAAAGCCCCTCCACCGTCAGCATATCGTTGCCGATTTCACGGTCGGGCTTAAATTCGATAAACGGAAAGCGTCTTGACGAAACGGGCATATCCTCGATGACAATACTGTCCAGAAGCTTTTTACGGCTTGTCGCCTGCTTGGATTTGGAAGCGTTGGCGGAGAAGCGAGCGATAAATTCCTGTAATTCCTTGATTTTCGCTTCGTTTTTCTTGTTCTGCTCTCTCTTCTGACGCTGTGCCATCTGGGTGTATTCATACCAGAAGTCATAGTTCCCGACATAAAGGTTGATCTGACCGTAGTCGCAGTCGGCAATATGCGTGCAGACCTTGTTAAGGAAATGTCGGTCATGGCTGACAACGATAACGGTGTTGTCAAAGTTCATCAGAAACTCCTCAAGCCAGTTGATCGCCGCCACGTCAAGGTGGTTCGTCGGCTCGTCAAGCAAAAGAATGTCGGGATTTCCGAAAAGTGCCTGCGCTAAAAGCACCTTCACCTTTTCGTCGCCCGAAAGCTCTTTCATCAGCTTGTAGTGCAGCTCATTGTGGATTCCGAGGTCGTTCAAAAGAATTTCGGCGTCGCTTTCCGCACTCCAGCCGTCCATTTCGGCGAATTCCTCTTCCAGCTCGCTGATGCGGATGCCGTCCTCCTCGGTGAACTCCTCTTTGGCGTACAGCTCTTCTTTTTCGTCCATGATATCGACAAGGTGCTGGTTGCCCATAAGCACCGTGCGGATGACATCATATTCGTCAAAAGCAAAGTGATCCTGTTTCAGAACGGAAAGACGCTCACCGGGCGTGATGGTAACATAGCCTTTGTTCGGCTCAATTTCACCGGAGAGAATTTTTAAAAAGGTGGACTTTCCGGCACCGTTTGCGCCGATCAGTCCGTAACAGTTGCCTTTTGTGAAGTTAATGGATACATTTTTAAACAGCTCTCTGCCGCCGTATTGTAAGGTGACATTATTTGTACTGATCATTTGATTAAAGGACATTCCTTTCAAATTTTATTTTCTTTTCTTTTTATTATAACATATTCAAGCAGTAATTACAAACGAAACCATCCAATCTTTTCGGCTTTATAAAAACAAAATTCGGGCAAATTCCATAAAATCCGCCCGTGTTCAGCAAGAAGGTTCAGCCGACAAATCGGGAACCGGCTTGACTTTCTTTTCTATTTTTCAACAATTCCGAAGCCGCAAAGCTTTTCGATAAATTCCTTGACATCGGCTTCGGCCGTTGCTTCGTCAATTTCATATTCCGCCGAAATTTTTCGGACAATCTTTTCCTCATCAAGTCCGTTTTCGATCGCTTTCCATATTTCGGCGCCGACCTCGGTCATCGAGAAAATCCCGTTATATTCCCCTACGGTTTCACCGACGGGGATCAGCATATTTTCGCCCGCAACCGAGCGGAAAACGACTTCTTTTTTAATCTTCACCGTTTTGTTCATCTCCGTTCAAAAGCTTGTCTGCCCGTATCTTTGAATACTCCGCCGTAAGCCGTGACAGCTCGCAGACATAGCCGGGCTTTTTGTCCGTGCTTCCTGTTTCGCAATAGCAAACCGCCGCGCAGACGTTGCAAAAATGCCGGTAACGGCAAGAAGCGCACTCTTTCGGAAGCCGGATTTTCTCTGTACTCGCCCGAACCCTTTGCCATGCTTCGTCAAACCCGAGCATAGCCGTGTCGAACACCTCGTTTGTCATCACACCGCAGGCACTCATTTCTCCTTTATAATTGATCCAGAAGCTGCTGCTTCCGGCACGGCAGCGCATTTCTTCTCCGCTGTCCTTCGGCTCGATACACTCTTTATCATTGAGATACAGTCCTTTTTCAAGACCTTTCACCCGCCGTAAAAATTCGGTTCTTCCGTACCGTATCTCGTCCCACATGACTCTGTATTCGGCAGCCTTCGAAGCGGAAAGCCGTCCGCGGTTTTCGCCCGTTTTTCCGTCTTTTGTCCTGACCGGCGGGTACATATAGGTCGTTGCTTTCACGTTCAGACCGAGCCGCTCGATAAGCGTGTACAGCTCGTCAAGCTTGTCGCAGTTGTCGGGTGTGATGCTGACATTCAGCTTGATCTGGATTCCGTGGGCTTTCAGATTTTCTATATTCTTCAGAACAGTCGAAAAAGCCGGCACACCGCAAAGATTTTTATAGCTTTCGTCGTCCGTTCCGTACAATGAGATATTCAGCTTATACGGCGGATTTTTGATGAACAGATCGGCGATTTTATCGGATAGCAAAAAGCCGTTCGTGTTGATCGAAACTACCAGACCTAACCTTTTCAGTCCCGTATAAATTTCCGGAAAGTCGGCTCTGATAAGCGGTTCACCGCCCGTCAGAAGCAAAAACACCGTTCCGGCATCCCGCGCCTTTTTGCCGAGCTCGAGCCACTGAGAAGCGGTCAGTTCATTTTCCGCCGTGTCGCCTTTTTGGTGGACATAGCACATTTTGCAGTTAAAATTGCACCTTTTGCAAAGCTCAAACGTCCCCGAAATCGGAAGTCCCATTCGTCTGCCCTTTTCGTGAAGCAAGAATGAGATTTCAGGCTCATTTGAAGCCGGACGAAACATCGGTTTTTGTTCTTTCAACGTTTCCATAGCTCTTCCTCCAACAGCTTCACGGCACCCTCATCGGGTAAACACGATAAATGATACACGTTCCTTTCCGCCGCAAACGCCGCCGTATCCGCGGCAAGACGGGCCTTGCTGATATCTTTGGTATGATAGGTCAGCTTACCGAGTATGCATCGGAAAGCCGCCGCCGGCGAAAGCAAGGTCAGCTCGTTTGACTTCCCCTGAGAAAGCGCAACAATCGCGGCAACGGGTGCTTTTTCGTTTTCACAGAGATCAGACGATCCGCAATACGGAACGCCGTAAGCGTAAAGCGATCCGTTTTCCCGTTTGATCGCCGCGCGGTCGCCGTTGATGATTTTTGCGGCCGCATACTTTTCCCAAAGCGCCGCCTGCGTGGATTTTCCGACCTGTTTATCGGCGGTGAAAAGAATCGCCTTCCCGTCTTTGATGACAAACGAGCAGTGCATGACCGCCGCACCGAAAGACAGTAAGAGATTCGGAAAATCAAGTGCGTCAAGCATCATCGTGTCCCAGACCTCGCCGCCGTTGAAGTTCAGATAAAGCGTATATTCATTTCCGTTTCCGACAAGGCAGGAATAGGGGAGATATCTTTTTTCGGCGGCATTGAAATAACGGCAATAGCTTTTTGTTTCTCCGTCTTTTTCAAAAACCGACCGTCTTTCATCACCGAACAGAAGCTTTCCGTCCGTTTCGGGAAGCGGTTTTCCGCTGATCAGCCGAACAGTCAGGTCAGGCTGCGTCTTTTCACAAAAAAATTTATATAGCTTTCCGCTTTGCCGGATATCATTTTCACTTTGGATTTCGAGCGTTACGCCCGCAATCGAATAGCAATTATTGTTCATATTCGGTGAACACAACCTTACAGCTTTCTTTTTTGAAGTGGTTGGCAGGGATCTGTCGAAGCTCGCCGTTCTTCAGTCCGCCGCCGACATTTGCTCTGTATGTGATTCCCCCGAACCAATCATCACCGTCGGTCAGCTTATAATAAACGTAAATATCGGACGTGATATCCTTACCCGAGATATTTTTGACATTCATCAGCCCGTCCATCACCGTAATTTCAAGTTCTTTCGGGTGAACCGTCGGGTCGGAAGAAAATTCAACGCTTTGAGTCAGGGTTACCGTGTCGATTTTTTGGTCGTTGTACGGTGCGCCCGTGCTTTCCAGAACCGTCACGGCACTGTTGTCAAAAAGCGTTGTCAGCTTGAAGTTATAGTCATTTCCGCCGATTTGAATATTGACGGTCATATACTGAAAATGCTTGCCTGTTGTATTCTTAATCACCAAAGCAAATACGTCTGTCTTTTCGACATCGCTTCCGTCTTCCACAAACGGACCGCTGTATGATTTGATTTCGGCAATTTCACAGCCGTTCGAAAGGGTATACGGAAGTTTCAGCTGACTGCTGACTGCTGTTGTATCCGTCGATGTGCTCACGGTGTTCCGGTTGCTTTTGGCAAACTTTACCCCGATCATCGCTGCCGCGATAACCGACAGAGCGGCAAATACCGCAATGATAATCTTCTTTTTCATCTTGAACTCCTGACAAGTCAAGGTCTGCCGCGCAAAATGAGACGACAGACCTTTTTATTATGACTCAAAAACGTTATTGTCCGCAATCGGAACATGGTAGCAGACATAGTCCAGCCCGCCCGGCGGTGTAGCATCGCAGCTCAAGTCTTCGGTAAGCAGCGTCATACCCCACTGCGGGTAATAAATCACACAGCCGTTAGGAGCCTGCTGAGAAAGCATCGCACAACCGGCAGAAATATCTGTTGAAAGGCGAAAGCTTTCGAAACTGATTTCAGGTTTCA
>JBJFHV010000394.1:0-1603 GCA_051894015.1 Acutalibacteraceae bacterium
CTTTTTGAGCGTTTCGACGCTTTCGTACCCGCTGCTGTTATAAACGACGGGAACAGGACTGTGATAGTCTTTCAAAACCCGTGCAAGCTGTGAAGCGTAATGAGTCGGATTGACAAGATTGATATTCTCTGCCCCTTGTTCAATCAGCGAGTCGAAAATTTCCGCAAGCCGTTTGTCGCTCACTCTTTTTCCGAAGCAGTCGTGGCTTATTTTATAATTCTGACAGTAGACACAGCGAAGATTACAGCCGGAAAAGAACACCGTTCCCGAACCGTTTTTACCGCTGATACAAGGCTCTTCCCAAAAGTGAAGAGCGGCTCTTGCGACAACAAAATCTTCCGGTACACCGCAAAATCCAACCGCGTTTTTACGGTCGGCAAAACAATTTCTCGGACACATATGACAACCCAAAATAAATGCCTCCCAAGTATCAATGCCTTATTTTACCACATCAAATTGACTTTTTCCATTCTTTCGTCTATACTTTTTATGATCCTGATAAAATGAAAGGGTGATTTTATGATTCTTGCCATTGACATCGGCAATACGAACATCACGCTCGGCGGTTACAAGGACGATGAACTTGTTTTCATTTCACGAATGTACACCGCAAGAAATAAAACAAGTGAAGAATATGCAACGGGCCTTCTTGACCTGATTTATTTTAACAATCTGTCGCCGGAGGATTTCAGCGGCGTTGTTTTAAGCTCCGTTGTTCCTCAGCTTACGGAAGTCTTTTCCCGTGCAGTTTCTCTGACAATCAA
This sequence comes from Acutalibacteraceae bacterium, assembly GCA_051894015.1. Taxonomy (GTDB): domain Bacteria; phylum Bacillota; class Clostridia; order Oscillospirales; family Acutalibacteraceae; genus UBA6857. The sequence goes on from JBJFHV010000394.1 coordinate 765, forward strand.
AAAGGACCCGATCATCGTCGGAGCGGATAATTACGGCGGACTGAAGGTTACGGTTCTTCCGATCTCTTCACTCGGCGCCGACTTAATTGCCGGCTGTGTAGGTGCTCTGGCCAAATATCCGACCCCCTGCATTGTTGCCGACCTCGGAACCGCCACAAAGCTTCTTGTTCTTGACAAGGACGGTTATTTTTCGGGTTGTATCATCGCACCGGGCGTTAAGATCTCTCTTGATGCTCTTGCTTCCTCGGCGGCGCTTCTTCCGTCGATCAGCTTCACAAAACCCGACCATGTTATCGGCACCAACACCGTTGAATGTATGCAGTCCGGTTCGGTTTATGGCACTGCGGCTATGCTTGACGGGCTGATTAAGCGAATTAAAAACGAACTCGGTGAAGATGACGTAACGGTTGTTGCAACCGGAGGGTACAGCAAGGGCATTATTCCCTGCTGTGAGGAAAAGCTGATTTTTGACGAAAACCTCGTACTTGACGGACTGCGGAAGATTTACAAGCAAGCGCAGCGAACGGAATAACAAACCGTGAAAAATTGAATGTGACGGTAAGACTTCGGCAGACCATGAGTCGGCGGTACAGTCTTACCGTTTATACTTTATGCAATGGTCTTGCAAAGCCCTTGCATAATTCCGGGATAGTCAGTACTTGATTTTTATCCGACAGCCCGTGGCGGTCGCAAGGCGACACCAATGCTGGGTCGCGTGGCGACTCCAATCCCGGGGTACATGGGACTTGATTGAAAGTTGAGTGCCCGAGCCGTGGGCTGAGCGGTAAATTTTAGTTTGTCTCACTAATGGTTAGTTTGTACTTTTTGGAATTAGCTAC
>JBJFHV010000395.1:0-7307 GCA_051894015.1 Acutalibacteraceae bacterium
CAACAGCTTCCGACCGCCCAGCTTCATTGGATCATCGCCGACAAGAGCGGATGTATCGTCGTCGAGTCGGTCGAAGAAGGGGTAAAGATTTATGATAACCCCGTCGGCGTGCTGACAAACAATCCGACTTTTCCCGAGCAGATGTTCCGTCTCAACGACTTTATGCACCTTTCGCCGAAATCTCCCGAAAACCGGTTTTCAAAAGCTCTTTCGCTTCACACATACAGCCGCGGTATGGGTGCCATGGGACTTCCGGGCGATCTTTCGTCGCAGTCACGCTTTGTAAAAGTCGCCTTTACGAAAATGAATTCGGTTTCGGGTGACAGTGAAAGTGAAAGCATCAGCCAGTTTTTCCATATTTTAGGCTCGGTTGACCAGCAAAGAGGCTGTTGTGACGTCGGGGACGAAGAGTACGAAATCACGCTTTACACCTCCTGCTGTAACGCCGATAAGGGCATCTACTACTACACCACCTATGAAAATCATCAGATCTCGGCGGTCGATATGAACAAAGAAAACCTTGACGCAAGCAGTCTTGTCCGTTATCCGCTGATTACGGGCGAACAGATCAACTATCAGAATTAAGCCAAATACAATAGAAGAAAGCGGTGAAGCCCACAAGAGCTTGACCGCTTTTTAGTTTTATCCGGGAATTCATGCAAAGAAGAATCCCGCCGTCATATCCAGATAGTTTTCTCCGCTGTAACCGGGGTACTGCTTTTTCACTTCCAGCTTAAATTCTTCTGCGTCCTTGCATCCTCCGGCAATCTTTTTCAGATTTTCAAGATAAGCGATTTTTGTTTCGGCGTCCTTGAGATCCTCCGGTGTGTAATGAGAAGTCAGGATCAGACTATAGTCGTTTTCAATGTACCCCCGCAGTTGTGCGATAATCGCATCTGCATGACCGGTTCCGGCAACGATAGAATGACAGTCGTGGCCGAGCATATGGGTATATACGGCATTGATTTCGGGAATTTCAATATCAAATGCCTCGGCTGTCTGTCGGATCACGAAATCCATTCCGCCGATTGTCACCTTGCCCTCATCAATAATATCGGTAATCTTATGGACGCTGCTGTCGAATATATCACCGAACGCGCCCGTAAACTTGTTGATCAATGCCTTACCACCGCCGTTTTCGGAATAGTCAACGGCATTTTGTGTGGCGTACTTCGGGATACCGGGCAAAAACGTTCCGCCTGCCCCGTGATAAGCGATCAGCATACCTTCAACTTCAACATCCTGAAGGTACTGTTCAAGCTCCCTGTTATTGTCAAAAAAGCAGGGAGATTCGATAATTACCGCTTTTCCGTTCTTTTCAACAACAAACACCTCGTCGTCAATAAAATCGTTTGTTTTATACGCGTGCAGTTTCATGCTGCCAAAATCATAAATGTTCATTTCACCTTTTTCAAGGCTGACGGTTGTAAATGTGTTTTTGTTCATAATATAAGCCTCCGTTCACATCGTTATTTTTTTGTTTTATGCTTCGGATCGGCCGTCTCCGTAAGCTCACCTATATTGTATCGGAACACATTTCAACTGTAAAGTACGCACATTTTTGTGGTGTAGTTACCGAAAGGAAACAATAGAACGGTTACCGACCGGAAACCATTGCCTGCCAACAAGCGATTCCGGCTTTTCCCAGCGGCAAAAAACTCTCAAAAAATTTTTCAGTATTCATTCGGACTGTTGACCGTTTTCTATCCATATGGTATAATTAATCTGTTAGTATCATTTAGAAACCATTGCAGGAGGAAATCTCATGAATGAGACTAAAACAATCGAAAAGCTTCCCGCCTGCCCGGTTGAAACAACCTTATCTCTGATCGGCGACAAGTGGAAAGTACTGATTCTCCGTGACCTGATGCTGGGCACAAAGCGTTTCGGGGAATTAAAAAAATCCATCGGCAGTGTGTCGCAAAAGGTACTGACCGCACAGCTTCGGGACATGGAACAAAGCGGTCTTGTCAACCGAAAAGTCTACGCCGAAGTTCCGCCGAAAGTTGAATATTCCCTCACCGAGTTAGGAAAAAGCTTAGCGCCTGTCCTTGATGCCATGCGAAGCTGGGGCGAAAGCTATCAGGCTATCCGTTAAAAAAGCCGACACGCATCGGTCGTGTCAGCTTTTCGTGTTGTCTGCATTGTCAGCCGCAGTACGCTTTTATCGCTTGTGCGGCATACTCCGCCGTTCCCTCGCCGTGTTTGTCGATGTTGTTTTTGAAGCGTTCGTCGCTTACATACATCTGTCCGAGGCACGACAGGATCTGCTTGTTACAGTGGTAGTAATTTTCCGTAATAAAGCTTTGAAGGGCTTCGGCGGTTTTAATCGCCTCTTCGGAATCAGGAGAAAATCCGCCTTCTTTCAATGCCGAGAAGCGTCGGAAGATCTCGTTCATTCCGTCGTTCACTTCACCCCATTTTTCGTCGCTGTAGTCCTTGGTCTTTTCACTGAACTGATGGTATTCATCGGTCTTACCCCACCGTTTTTCGGCTTCTTCTTTGTATTCGCTTTTTGCTTTTTCGTATTCACTGTTATCGAATGCGTTCATAGATATCGTTCCTTTCTCTGCGTCGTCAAGAGCCGCAATCAGCCGATTCAGACGGTTCCTTTTCAGAATCAGCAGTTCTTTTTGGCCTTGTAACGCCGCCTTTCTGTCGTAATTCGGAAGAAGCAAGATTTCGGAAATGCTTTTGAGCGAAAAGTCAAGCTCACGGTAAAACAAAATCTCCGAAAGCCTTTTGAGGGACTCTTCGCCGTAGTACCGGTACCCGTTGTGTTCGTCAACCGCTTCGGGTCTGAGTAAGCCGATCTCGTCATAGTAATGAAGCGTGCGCACGCTGACGCCCGTAAGAGTACTGAATTGTTTGATTTGCATTTTCATCTGTCTCACCTTCCAAGGAGAGTATATACTATGACGTAACGTCAGAGTCAAGAGGTTTTTCAAATTTTTTCAGAAAACACACGCCCTTTCAATAAGTCAACGCCGCCGAGGAAATGCTCCCCGGCGGCTGTATTTGATCTCTTTTATCTTTTCCCTCTCTTTTCGTAATCCTCGTTGATACTTGCGCACCAGCTCGGTGCAAGTGCTTCGCCGCTTCTTACCGCACCGATCGTCGCTTCGACCGCTTCGTAAACAATCCCCGTCCCCACGGCGTCTGCGTTGTAGTTTACGGCTCTGTCCTCAGAGATTCCGTATTTTGCCGCCGTTGAAACCGCGTCAATGTTCGCGCCGATGAACAAGAACTCCCAGCCGTGTCTGGACTTTTGCCTTTCGATCATCTTTTTCACCTTTTCGGCGGAGTATTTGTGGCTTGCATTTTCCATACCGTCCGTAGTGATCACAAACAGAGTGTGCTCGGGTACATCCTCTTTTCTTGCGTATTTATGAATGTTTCCGATATGGTGAATTGCCCCGCCGAGGGCGTCAAGCAGCGCCGTACTGCCTCTTGTGTAGTATTCGTTTTCCGTCATCTCGCCGACCTCGTCAAGCAAAACCCGGTCGTGAAGCACGTCGGTTTCGTGATCGAACAAGACCGTCGAAACATAGCACTTACCGTCCTGCTTCTTCTGCTTTCGGATCATGGAGTTGAAGCCGCCGATTGTGTCCCGTTCAAGTCCGGTCATCGAACCGCTTCTGTCAAGAATAAATACAAGCTCGGTAATGTTATTGTTGTTGTTTTTCATGGTGTATTCCTCCGTAAATATAAAATGTGATTGCAGGTTTTTGCCTTACAATCACATTATAGATATTTACGGTTTCTTTTTGGTCGCCCGAAAAGCGACAAATCATTCTTTATAAAAGTTTCTCGCTCCACTGTGCCTCTTTAAAGCCGATCAGTACAAAGTCATCGGCAACGAAAAGCGGTCTTTTGACAAGCATTCCGTCCGACGAAAGAAGCGACAGCATCTCTTCTTCGCTCATTTCGGGCAGCTTGTTTTTCAGCTCCATGGACTTATATAGCAGTCCGCTTGTGTTGAAAAACTTCTTCAGCGGCTGTCCGCTTCGCTTATACCAAGACGAAAGCTCGTCAAAAGTCGGGTTTTCGGTCTTGATGTCCCGAAGAACATATTCGATATGGTTTTCATCAAGCCATTTCTGCGCCTTTTTACAAGTCGTACATTTCGGATAACAGATAAATTCAAGCATTTTGATTTCCTCCTTTTTATGCGCCTAAAAGATTCTGGTCAAAGGCAAAAAGAACCTCGTTGATTTCGAAAATATTGTAATTGCCTTTCCGGATAAAGTATTCGATAATGATATCAAACTTGTTGCTGTGAGAAAGCGCGTACCCGGCTTTTTTGAGCATCTGCTCCGTTTCGGGCAGTGACAGCTCCAGCGCAATCGCAAACGCAATCGCGGTTTGTTTCCTCGGTTTGTAATGAATATCGCTCCGGATTTTCGAAAACAGCTTCCGGTCGATGTTCGCCTTTTTATAGCATTCGGCATCGGTCATGCCGCGTTCGTCGATCTTGCGAAGCAGCATCTGAGAAAAGCTTTCGTCAAGCATTTTGAGCATTTCATCAAGACTCGGCAGCTCCGCCGTATCCTGAGAGGCACCGAATGATATACTTTCTGTATTTCTTTCCCTGCGGCGTCCGCTTCTTCTTGCTTCTTCGCGCGGCGCAAGGGACGGCATCGCATCGAAGGTAGCTTCACAGACTGATTCATCCGCGGGTGAAGGCATCATGTTGGCAATGGTTTTGGAAACCTCAGCCTCTCTGATATTCCGGTTGAGCCTTTCGCTCTCGCCGGCTTTCGCTTCTTCACAATACCGATCATCAATGTATTCGCTGATATCGTCAAAAAGACGTTTTCCAATCCCATATGAAGCCTTGTCGAACACAACAAGATATACCGTCATTTCATTTTCAAGCAAAAACGAACCGATTGTATCAACCGCAACCCGCAGTGCCTTGTCCTTCGGATACCCATAAGCGCCTGCGGAAATCAGCGGAAACGCAACAGTTTCACAGTTCTTTTCCTTTGCAATTTCCAGCGATCGGCGGTAGCAGGAGGTCAGCAGTTTCTTTTCGCCGAAAACGCCGCCTCTCCATACGGGACCCACGGTATGAATGACATATTGACACGGAAGATTATACGCACCGGTGACCTTGGCGTCTCCGGTCTTACAGCCGCCGAGCTTTTTGCATTCCTCCAGCAGTTCCTTGCCCGCAGCCTTGTGAATACTGCCGTCTACGCCGCCTCCGCCGAGAAGCGTGCTGTTTGCGGCGTTGACAATCGCATCAACGGTCATTTTTGTAATATCGTTCCGGACAATCCTGAGCGGCATAGGTTCCACCCCTTTTCCGTTAAAATCAGGATTTTATCATAGCACACTTTTATTCTTTTTTCAATGTAAGATAAAGATATATTTATGCTGTCAGACAAAAAAAGAAGGCGTCCGCCCGGGATACCTCCTCTATTTGTTATCCGTTAATGTTTGACACCGCAAGCACAGACTTCATTCGTCTTGAACAATCTCCAGAAAATCCGGATAATCTTATAAATAAAACCGGTAAAGCCTGACTTGTGGCAATTGCAGGTGCAGTTTTTCACGGCGTCTGTCGTCTCACCGCAGACATCGCATTTACCGTCTGCATTCTCATCAACATGACCCGTCGCCGGAAGTACTTCGGTATAGCTGAAACCGCAGGGACAGGTATAGGTGGTTTCACCGTCCTCTGTACATGTTGACGGTACCGAAGCCGATGTCCAGTGGCTTTCTACATTTTCGACGTTGCAATGCAGTCTTGCATTCTGAAGCTCGATTTGATCTGAATTTGCAATCTGATCCCATTGTTCCTGCGTTTTCGCATAATAGATATCTTTCAATTTGTTGCAACCGGAGAATGCATAAGGGTTTATGTAGGTCACACTTTCCGGAACGACATAGGATGAAGCTTCATTGTTTTGAGGATATCGATATAAGTAAGTTTTATCTTTACTAAACAAGGCGCCTTGGTCATCACTTGAATACTTTATATTTTCCTCATCTACAATTATTCGTTTTAACGATTTACAATCATCAAAGTCAAAGAAGCCGAGATTTGTGTCACTGATCGACTTAACACTTTTCGGAATCGTCAAGATTTCCAGATTCTGTACTCCTTGAATCGCCCAACCTTCGATATAGGTAACGCTGTCGGGAATCTCATATGATGTTCTTTCACTGCCTTCCGGATATTTCAACAATGTACTTTTATCTTTATTGAAAAGCACTCCGTTTTCATCGCTCGAGTATGCCTCATTATTCTCATCAACAATAATACGTTTCAAGCTGCTGCAGCCGCTAAAGGCAAACCAGCCTATACTTTTCACACTTGCAGGGATTTCTATTTCCGTCAGGCCTGTACAACCGGAGAAAGTGCTATCCCCTATCCGCTCCAATTTCTCCGGCAGTTTTATGCTTGTCAGTTTAGTGCATCCCGAAAAAGTGTCTGCCTCAATTTGCGTCAGAGTCTCCGGAAATTCGACACTTGTTATATCGTAATGCCCGTGACCGGATATGCTGGTAACGGGATAACCCCCGAGGGTAGCCGGAATCGTCACATCGCCACTGAGCGTACTGATTTTCGTGATATGAGCTTCACCGTTGACAATGGCGTACGTATACGGCGGTTCCAATTCTGCCGCACTTGACCTGATACCGATGTCAAGCCACGTGATACTGCCGACGGGAGCGACAGCAATCATCATCATGATCGCCAGAACAACGGCAATTGCTTTTTTGGTTTTTTTCATCATCTTCACTCCTTACAAAAATTACGGACAATATGTACCTGTACGGAAAACCATTCCGTTTATAACGTGCTTTTTGACGTCGGTTTCAGCTTTCCGCAACAGATGTCTCTTATCCTTGCTTAAAAATATCATAATTTATTCAAAATGTCAATAGAAAGTTCATAATTTGTTCGTTTTTTATGTACGACGCAAAAAAGCCTCCCGAAGGAGGTTTATCAATGAATGTCTTTTTTATTGTACTTCAGATATGCCGCCGTAATTCCCGCCGCCGCAAAAAGCGCACCGATCAGAATCATCGCGGCGTTCAGCTTTCCGTCGGCAAGAATATCCGCCGCATCGGTATACCCGAAAGCGGACAGGTATTTCAACGGCTTTGCCTGATCGGAAATATTGGCGATAATGTTCAAGAAATACATGACTGTCGCTATACCGATACCCGCTCCCATGCTTCCCCGGCGCAGGAACGCCGAAATTCCGAAACAAATCCCGGCAAGTTCAAGCTGCATGATAAAATAAGCGGTATGAATCAGAACGATTTCTTTCCACACAACGGATTCACCA
>JBJFHV010000396.1:0-7307 GCA_051894015.1 Acutalibacteraceae bacterium
GGCTGCGTTGTCGGAATCGGTCAGGCTCTTGAACAGGGCGGACACAGCCTTACCTATTATCAGGGACATAATGAGCAGGGCATGGCGCACGCCGCCATCGCATTTGCCAAGCAGAAGTGTAGACGTGAAATTATCGCCTGCACTTCGTCAATCGGTCCGGGAGCACTTAACATGGTGACCGCCTGCGGCACCGCAACGGCGAATCGTATTCCGCTTCTGGTGCTCCCCGGCGACACCTTTGCCTGCCGTCAGCCCGACCCGGTTTTGCAACAGATTGAACAGCCGACAAGCTGCAAGACGACAGCGAACGATGCTTTTAAAGCCGTCTGCAAATATTGGGACAGAATCGAAAGACCCGAACAGCTGATGACCGCCTGCTTAAATGCCATGCGTGTGCTGACAGACCCTGCCGAGACAGGTGCCGTCTGCCTTGCGATGCCGCAGGATGTCGAAGCCGAAGCGTTCGATTATCCCGACCATTTCCTTTGCAAGCGTGTATGGTACATGGACAGACGGGTCCCGACCGACCGTGAAATCGACGCCGCAGTTGAAATGATCAAAAACGCCGAAAAACCGCTTATGGTTGTCGGCGGCGGCGTTACCTATTCCGAAAGCTATAAGGCCGCTCTTGCTTTTGCCGAAAAGTATGATATCCCGATCGGCGAAACGCAGGCAGGCAAGGGACAGATTCCGTGGAATCATCCGCTTAACATGGGCGGAATCGGCGTAACGGGTGCCGGAAGTGCAAACCGTCTTGCGAAGCAGACCGATCTTGTCATCGCAGTCGGCACAAGACTGACCGACTTTACAACCTGCTCAAAATGGGGCTTCCAGAATCCGAACGTCAAAATGCTTTCGATCAATGTCAGCTCCTTTGACGCATTCAAAATGGATAGCACGGCCGTTGTTGCCGATGCAAAGCTTTCGCTTGAAGCGATTATGAAGAAGCTTGACGGCTACAAGTCCAAGTGGGGCGACGAGCCGAAGAATGCTCAGGCGGAGTTCTTCAAGGAAATTGACCGCTGTTATTCGGTTGAGCTTCCGAACGGCTTTTCGCAGACAAGAGCCCTCGGTATCATCAACAAGGGTATCGCTCCCGATTCGATTGCCATTACCGCCTCGGGCTCACTTCCCGGCTGTATGCAGAGAATCTGGAAATCTCATGCACCGTACACCTATCACGTTGAATACGGCTTTTCGTGCATGGGCTATGAAATCTGCGGTGCACTCGGCGCAAAGATTGCCGCCCCCGAAAAGGAAGTGTACGCCATGGTCGGCGACGGAAGCTTCCTGATGCTTCACAGCGAGCTTTACACCGCCGTTCAGGAGGGCAAGAAGGTCAACATCATGCTCTTTGACAACAGCGGCTGGGGCTGTATCGAAAACTTACAGAACAATCAGGGTACCGACACGTTCGGCACACGCTTCACGAGAAGAAACGCCGAAACGGGCATGCTTGACGGTGAGGTCATTGTCACCGACTTTGCGAAAATCGCCGAGGGCTACGGCTGTAAGGCATACCGTTGCTCAACTCCGAAAGAGCTCGAAGAAGCACTCGAGGATTCGAAGAAGCAGACCGTACCGACCTTCTTCGACATCAAGGTCGCTCATAAGTCCATGACTGACGGCTACGATTCGTGGTGGAGAGTCGGTGTTGCCGAGGTTTCCACAAGCAAGACCGTTCAGGACGCTTATGAGGACATGAAAGCAAATATCGAAAAAGCAAGACTTTATTAAAAGAGGAGTTATCAATTTATGCTTAACAAAGATAAGGTTTTTCTGGCAATCGCTCCGATTGCTTGGACAAACGACGACCTGCCCGACCTCGGCGCAGAAAACACCTTTGAACAGTGTGTTAGTGAAATGGCTCTTGCCGGCTTCACAGGCAGTGAAATCGGCAACAAGTACCCGAAAGACGTTGACGTTCTCAAGCACAAGCTTGACGTCAGAGGCATGAGAATCTGTAACGCCTGGTTCTCGTCGCTTCTTCTTTCCGAAGGCTACGACGCAACGATTGAAGCGTTCATCAAGCACAGAGATTTTCTTCACGCTCTCGGTGCCAAGGTCATCGGCGCTTCCGAGCAGGGCAACAGCATTCAGGGCAAACCCGTCAGCATCTTCGGTGAAAAGCCGGTTTATACCGACGAGCAGTGGGCACTGATTGCCAAGGGCTTTAACAAAATGGGCGAGTTGGCAAGGGAGAAGGATATGTACTTCACGGTTCATCATCACATGGGAACCGGTGTTCAGACCGCCGAAGAAATTGACAAGCTGATGGAGATCACCGACCCGGATCTCGTCTATCTTCTTTTCGATACCGGTCATCTTTCCTTCAGCGGCGAGGACGTAGTCGGCGTATTGAAGAAGTACGTCAACCGCATCAAGCACGTTCACCTTAAGGACATCCGGAAGAACGTCATCGAGGATGCAAAGACCAAGGGCTATTCCTTCCTTGACGCAGTTCGTGCCGGTTCGTTCACCGTTCCCGGTGACGGCGACTTTGACTTTACGCCTGTTTTCGATATTCTTGACGAAGCCGGCTATGAGGGCTGGGTTGTTGTTGAGGCGGAGCAGGATCCGGCTAAGGCAAATCCGTTCGAATACGCCGTCAAAGCGAGAAATTATATCAGAGAAAAGACAGGTCTTTAATCTGAACTTAATGATCATAAGCCGAACCCCGAAAGAGAGTTCGGCTTAACTTCTTAAACTGATTTTGGAGAGATACGAATGGACAACATGAATTTTTATCAGATCACCGATTTGCACCTGTATGCAACGAAGCAAATCGGCTCACACGGAAAATATTTCGAGGAAAAATGTCATTATGACCAGAAGTGTATGGCAGAATCCGAAGCGATTGTTGACGCGGTGTTTGACAAGCTCATCGCTGACAAGGACAACGAAGTGATTATCATTTCGGGAGACCTGACGTTTGACGGTGAGAAGCAAAGCCATGACTTGCTTGTCACAAAGCTTCAAAAGCTGAAAGAGGCCGGAAAAAAGGTATATGTTACTTTTGCGACTCATGACTTTTACATGGAGGCAAAAGGGTACGACGACAACGGTACATTCCCTGTTCCGAAGTACACAAGAGAACAGCTCCGAGAGCTTTACGCCGATTTCGGCTGGAATGACTGCATCAGCGAGCACGTCCCGTCTTACGGTTACAGCGTCAGACCCTTTGACGGCGTGCGGTTTCTCATGCTCAACGACGACGGAGACGGACGGCAGTTCTGCGGCTATTACGACGACTGCCTTGACTGGATAAAGGGGCAGGCGGAAGAAGCGAAAAAGAACGGCGAGCGTGTCATCGCTGTCACGCATCACCCGGCGATTGCGCCGTCGCTTCTCTATCCGCTGTTTTCGCCAATTGATATGCTCGGCGGACATGAAACCGCAGTGCCGTTTATGGCGGACTGCGGGATTGAATTCATTTTCACGGGTCACACGCATATGCAGTCGATTAAGCGGATCGTGACCGACAAAGGCAACAAGCTGTACCATATCAACACCGGATGTATCACGGCTTATCCGTCGCCGATCCGCAAGGTGACAATCGAAAAAAACGGACTTGACGTCAGAACCGAGCATATCGAAACCTTTGACGGGCTCGGGGATAATGACCTTGAAACCTACATGAAAGACCATTTTCTCTGCCTTTTGAAAGACGCTTTCGACTTTATGGAAAATGATATCGAACAGTTCAAAATGATCGGAAAGCTTGTTAATTTAGGCGAAGAAAAAATCGAAAAGCTCTGGCCGATGTTCCGCCTTATCGGAAAGATCGTCAACAAACTGACTTTCAAGACCCTCGGCAGGCTTCTTTTGGTTCCCGGCAAGGTCGATCCGGTCTGCGCGGATCTGAAAGTCAAGGATTTCATGTTTGAGGTCACCTGTCAGATGTTTTCCGGTGAAAGAAAGTACACTCAGGACACCGCCGAATATCAGGCGTTTATGGCTTTTACCAAGCGCATCGGGCTGCTTATTAAGCTCAAAGATACAAACGGAAAGCCGCTCAGACTCGACGAGATTTTCCGCGATCTTCTTTGCCAAACGGGCGAATATGACTATACAAACGCCTTTTTGCCGTATTAAGTCGTTCGCCTATTGACTTTTCCGCTTTTATCTGTTAAAATCGACAAGTCTACAGAGTAGATCTGCACGCGTTATAAGTGCTCCGGGGACGGGGAGTTGTCCCGGGGACGAAAAGGCTTTGCCTTGCGGTGTGCAGATTGCATCCCGCTGTGATTATATCGAAGAAACTCCGATCTTGTTCGGCAAACTTCCTTATTTTTTCGGCGAGTGCAGGTAAAATAAGGGAGTGTTTTTTATGTCAAAGAAAAAGAATGCAAAAACACCGACGGAAGTTCTCGTAAACCTTGTTTGCTGTGCGCTTTTAATCGCTTTACAGGTGGTACTTTCGCGGTTCTTGTCCTTCCAGACGTGGAATCTGAAAATCGGGTTCTCGTTTGTGCCCGTTGTCCTTGCGGCAAGGCTGTTCGGCCCCGTAGCGTCCATGCTCGTTTACGGAATCGGCGACGTTATCGGAACGTTTTTGTTCCCGGTCGGCGCCTATTTTCCGGGCTTTACCGTATCGGCGGTGCTGTCGGGCTTGATTTATGGCTTGTTTCTTTATAAGAAGAGCGGCTCGTATGTGTTTTTCGGAAAGAAAGACGGTCAGGAGAGTAAATGGAGCGAAATTCTCCGCATTGCCGGTGCGGTCGGTCTGATTCAGCTGATCTGTTCGTTCCTGCTCAATTCCCTTTGGATTTCGATCGCTTACGGTGCACCGTTTGCCGCGCAATTGGCAACCCGCTGGCCGCAAAGTCTCGGCATGGGCGTGGTACAGATTGTTTTACTGGCTTTGGTTCTTGAAAGGCTTTGTGATCCGGTCGAAAAGATTCTGAAAAAGGGCAGCCGAAGGGCGGTTTCCGTAAAAACAGAAGAATAATAGAAGCTCCGCCGTACTCCTCCGGCGTATGAAGACTCTGCTTTGCGGCAGGGTCTTTTTTAGATGTTGGACATCAGATGTCAGATGTTGGACGAATATGCATCGAAGTCTTGATTTTATAACAATTTTGATTTATCATATACTATGTAAAATATTATTCAGATTTTTGAGGTAGACTTATGACCAAAACAGCCTTTATCGCAATTGTCGGCAAGCCGAATGTCGGCAAGTCGTCGATATTAAACCGTATGCTCGGCCAAAAAATTGCCATCGTTTCCGAAAAGCCGCAGACGACAAGAACCAAAATCATGGGCGTTCTGACCGAGGGGGAAATTCAGCTTGTGTTCACCGACACACCAGGCTTTCACCGTCCGAGAACGAAGCTCGGCGAAAAAATGGTCAAAGCAGTTTCCGATTCGATCGGCGGTGTTGACGCTTGCTTATTTGTTGTCGAGCCGAAAGGCGAAATCAAGGATATTGAAAAAGAACTGATTGAAAAATTCAAGCAGGAAAAAATGCCGGTTGTTCTTGCAATCAATAAGATAGACCTGATTGAAGATAAGGCGGAACTGATGAGCCGAATTTGCGAATTGTCTGCTCTCTATCCTTTTGAAGCGGTTGTTCCCGTTTCAGCCGTCAAGAACGACGGAATCCGTGAACTGATTGATGAGCTTTCAAAGCTTTCTTTTGAATCTGCTCACTTTTTCCCTGACGATACGCTGACCGATCAACCCGAAAGAGTGCTTGCCGGTGAGATTATCAGAGAAAAAATGCTGCGGCTTTTGGATAAAGAAATTCCGCACGGCGTTGCGGTTTCGATTGAGCGCATGAGAGAACGGGATGACAGCGATCTTATGGATATCGATGCTGTTATTTACTGCGAAAAGGAAAGCCACAAGGGTATTATTATCGGCAAAAAGGGAGCAACCTTAAAACGCATTTCGACTTACGCCAGACAGGATATGGAAAAGTTTTTCGACTGCCGGATCAATCTTAAGTGTTGGGTCAAAGTCAAAGAAGGCTGGCGCAACCGAGAGGGTCTGATTCATAATTTCGGATTGGATTGATAAATTTTCCATGTGTAATTTCTTCGTGAAAAGTCAACATTATTGATGGATTCTATTTGCGGAGATGATGGCATGACAAAAAAAGAGCTTTGGCGGATTTTTATGAAAACCGGCCGGGTGTCTGATTTTCTTAATTATAAAAATGCTTCGGACAGCGAAGAGGATTTGGAATTAAGCGAAGAATTTGCCGAGGAATTTATCAATAATTATGATGTGGATTTTCCGGCGGCGGAGGAATATAAAAATGATTATCAGGACTGAAGCGGTTGTTATCAGAGAACAGGCGACGGGTGAGCGGGACAAGCTTCTGACCTTGCTCACCCGTGAAAACGGAATTATCAAAGCGTTTGCGAACGGAGCGAGAAGCCCGAAAAGCCGAAACGCCAACACGACGGACGTGTTTTGTTATTCCGATATGAGTCTGGCTAAGGGGAAAAGCGGTGCTTATTCTGTAAGGGAAAGCTGTCCGAAAGATGTGTTTTTTTCTCTTCGGAATGATATTGTCAAACTGTCTTTGGCTCAATACATATGCGAACTTGCCGAAGAATTGGCACCCAGAGAGGAACCGGCCGAGGAACTGTTTTCGTTTTTTCTTAACTGTCTGCATCTTCTTGCCAACACAAAAAAAGACATCTATCTGATCAAAGCGGCGGCGGAGCTTCGTATGCTGACTTTGTCAGGCTATATGCCGGCTATCGTTGCCTGCGATGCCTGCGGCACGTATGAAAGCGAAACGATGTATTTCAGTACATTTACCGGAAAGCTGTACTGTGAAAAATGCAAGCCGGAGGAAAAAACTGTTACACTGGGCTTGGGTGTTGTGACGGCAATGCGGCACATCTGTTTTTCCGATCCGGAAAAAGTTTTCAGCTTCAAAATGTCAAAAGACGGTCTGTTGGCTCTTTGCGCCGTCAGCGAAAAATATCTGAAATCCGTCACCATGCGGAACTATAAAACACTTGAATTCTTTAAATATATGACCGAATAAACGGAAAGGGACACACAAAAGTGTGAAGAAAAACATGAATAAGCATTACATATCACTTGAACTGGATAAGGTGTTGTCAAGCCTTTCAAAATTTGCAAGCTGTGAGGACTCGAAAACCGAAATCGGTCAGATTAGCCCTGAAAGCAATCTTGATCTTGCGCAGTCGCTGATTAATCAGACGCTTGACGCTCACACTCTGATGGCACGGTTCGGCGCGCCGTCGTTCGGAGGGCTGAAAAACGTCAATAACAGCCTTTCGAGAGCGAATGCCGGCGGTGTGCTGACCATGCGAGAGCTTCTG
>JBJFHV010000397.1:0-1602 GCA_051894015.1 Acutalibacteraceae bacterium
AGCGGACTTTCACCGCCAAGTGGTTACGCATGCCGAGCACACCATAAGAAAACAGCCTGAGTAAAGTCATTCAGCTTTACTCAGGCTGTTTTTCATAACGAATTTATGAAAAGAATTGCTTATGAAATTGGAAGCGGCTGAGATGTTATTGATAAATCCTGCCCATTTTGCTGACGGGCAACGACGCAAAGCCCTCAACCGGAATGTCCTGACCGTAATCTCCGTCTCTGCCGAACGGACTGTTTTTGAAGGTGTACAGCGTATTGTTTTCAACCGTGCTGTATTTCGTGACACGCTTGGCAATGTTGCCAAGGCTCTTTTTCCCGTTTACAATCACATTGCTTTCAACCGTACTGTCCGCCGGGTTCGGGGCAAAAGCCTTGTCGTCAGTGTTGTTGAAATCGTTACTGAGCATGGAAAGCTCCGGAAATGCTTCTTTCCATTCATCGGAATGGATATCAACCTCCTCAAGTGTTGCCCAAAGTCCCTCGCCGGGCGTTTTGGCGTGTGCAAACCAGCCGCCGTCCTCAATGCCGGCAATTGCCCTGTCGTCATACGAAATCGGTGTTCCGGCGTTGACAATTACGTTGTTCTTAACCGTCAGATCCCGTCCGCCGCCCAAAAGGAAGGCATAACCCGGAATGTTCACAAGCAGATTGCCGTAAGCCTCCTGACCCGAAAGTGCGTCGTCAAAATAGATTCCGCTCGGCGCAAAGCCGTCAGAGCCGATATTGTAAATGCAGTTATAGCGGATCACGTTTCCGTAACAGCTCCAGCTTCGGCCCGAATAAATGGCGCCGGCGTCGGAGGATCTGAGCACAACGTCGTGAATCACATTATATTCGATCAGGTGATTGTTGCCCGAATAGGTGATCGCTTCGTGCGGGGAGTTATAAATCTCATTGTGACTGCAAACGCCGCCGACGCCGTGCAGGGCAACCGCCGCCTGATAGGTCTGATAAACCTGCGACCAGTCGTAAATCAGGTTGTTGGTTACTACGTTCCCGGAGTCTTTCAGCGTTTGCCTGTCTCCGCCTGTCAGCACAACGCCCGCTTTTCCGGTTGCGGTAATGGTGTTGTTTTCGACTGAGATTTTTTCGCCCTCAAGGTCAATCGCACTTTCTCCGACATTTTTTATCGTGCAGTTCTGAACGGTGATACCGTCGCCCGTGCCTTTGATGGCTCCGGCTCTCGTACCGCAGAAGGTAATGCCGTCAAAGGTGATGTTTTCTGCCTTGTCAAGCGTGATCAAATCTTCGGTTTCAAGGGAAAGCTGAATGGTCTTATTTTCAAAGTCCGCAGGCGGAATAAAGTAAAGGGTCAGATTTTCTTTATCGATATACCATTCGCCCTCAGCGTCAAGCTCCTCAAATACGTTGAAGAAATAATACGGCATGCCCTCCTTGAAGCCGTAAACGCTCGCATATTTTGTTGTAATACTGTTGTCGTCAAAAGATGCAAGCGGCGTTGTCGAGTCTGCCCAGTCATACTGAAAATAACCGAACAGCCAGATATCGTCGCTGTTTGTCCATTGCTTCATGCGTTCGGTCAGCTCTTTGTCGGCCGAGAAAGTGCCGCCGCGCGGATTTTTCATGTCTGCCC
>JBJFHV010000398.1:0-1601 GCA_051894015.1 Acutalibacteraceae bacterium
AAGGGCGTTCGCCGGGCAATCAACGGTCTTGCCGCTATGGGATACGGCTATTCGGAAATTAAACAGGCAATCGAAACAGTGAAAGAAGAGGCTGAAACCGACTATGAATAAACAGAAAATTTCTTTAATCTCATTAGGCTGTCCGAAAAATCAGGTGGACGCCGAGCTGATGCTCGCAAAGCTTGTCGAAGCGGGCTATGAAATCACGGGTGAAGCGGAAAACGCCGATCTGATTATCGTGAACACCTGCGGTTTCATCGACAGTGCAAAAGCGGAGGCGATCGAAGCCATACTTTCCGCGTGTGAACTGAAAAAGGAGGGTAAGGTGCAGGCGGTTCTGGTAACCGGCTGTCTTGCCGAACGGTACAGAGAACAGATCATCGACGAAATTCCCGAGGTGGACGGTGTTGTCGGAATCGGAGCGAATGCCGATATTGTCAGCGTCTGCAACAGCCTTTTAAGCAAGACTGCGGTCTGCTCTTTCCCCGACAAGGCTTGTCTGCCGCTTGACGGCGACCGGGCGATTACGACCCCGAAGCATTTCGCTTACCTGAAAATCGCCGACGGCTGTTCGAACTGCTGTACCTATTGTGCGATTCCCGCCATCCGCGGAAAGTTCAGAAGCCGCACGGTCGAAAGCATTGTTGACGAGGCGGTTTCTCTTGCCGGAAAAGGAGTAAAGGAAGTTGTCCTGATTGCGCAGGATGTCACGAAGTACGGAATTGACCTTTACGGGAAGCTGATGCTTTCCGATCTGTTAAAAGAGCTTTGCAAGGTGGACGGCATCGAGTGGATCCGGCTTCTTTACTGTTATCCGGACGCGCTGACGGACGAACTGCTGGACACGATTGCAAAGGAAGATAAAATCTGCAACTACATTGACCTTCCGCTTCAGCACGCCGACGAAAGAATCCTCAAAAAGATGAACCGCACGGGATGCGAAGAAGAGCTTCTTGCGCTTATCAAAAAGATCAGGACAAAAATCCCCGATGTTGTGATCCGGACGACACTGATTGCCGGTTTCCCGGGCGAAACGGAAGAAAACTTTGAGGTGCTTTCCCGCTTTGTCGAGGAAGCAAGATTCGACCGGCTCGGCTGTTTTGCCTATTCCCCCGAAGAGGGGACAGCGGCGGCGAAAATGCCCGGTCAGCTTGATGAAGAGACCAAAAATCACCGCTGTGAGCTGATTATGCAGCAGCAGTATGAGATTTTCGAAAGTATTCAGAAGGAAAAAATCGGCAGAACCTACCGTGTACTGGTTGACGGCTACAACGAAAACGACATGCTGTATTACGGACGCACCTACATGGACTGCGCCGAGATCGATTCATGCGTGATTCTTTCCACCGAACAGGAGCTTTTACCCGGTCAGTTTGTGAATGCGAAAGTGATCGGGGTGGATGACTGCGATCTTGTGGCGGAAGTGATGTTAGATGTTAGATGTTAGATATCAGATGTTAGAAGTGGTCGCCTTGCGACCGATAAACCAAAATTTACCGCCCGAACGCAGGGATCCGGGCGGTGTCTTCTATTATTTGTTCAGTTTGTCAATAAACGTACAGTCTCTTGCCGTAAGGTCGACCCATGCAGGGCGAAACCCG
>JBJFHV010000399.1:0-1598 GCA_051894015.1 Acutalibacteraceae bacterium
TCTTCTTAAAAATTCAACCTCGGGAAGCGTTACTTTTTCGCCGTTACGGCTGACGACAAAGTCATATTTACCGGTAGCGTTTCTTTGCATCAGAAAAGAGATGTCATAGTCGCAGTAAACGTGCTTTCCGTCAATTTCAAGAATACGGTCGTCAAGCTGTAAGCCGTTTTCACCGTTACTGACCGCACCCTCATAAAATCCCGAAATCTGCGTCGTTCCGATTTCCTGCGATGTGCCGAGAATAAAGCCGCAGATGATGATGCCGAGAATGATATTGAAAATCGCACCGGCGGCGGTGATGATCATTCGTTTCAAGACAGCCTTGTTACAAAAAGCGCCCTCTTCTTCACTGTCCTCGTCCTCTCCCTCCATGCTGACAAAGCCGCCGATCGGGAAAAGACGAAGCGCATACACGGTTTCCTTGCCCTGCTTTTTGAAAATCGTCGGTCCCATACCGAGCGCAAACTCGTTGACCTTGACCTTAAAAAGCTTGGCAAAAAGGAAGTGGCCGAGCTCATGAATAAAAATAATCAGTCCGAAAAACAAAATTGCAATCAGGATCGACAGCACCTTTGTACCGCCCGATCCGAAAATGGAAAGTAAAGTCTGCAAATGTATCACCTTCTGTATTCGTCAAGGACGAACGCTCTTGCCGCTTTATCGGCTTCAAGCACATCGTCAAGACTGTAATTCTCTTTTGAGCGGACGTTTTCGACCGCCGCACCGACAAGCTCGGCAATCTGAAGAAAGCCGATTTTGCCCTGTCGGAAAAGAAGATTCGCCTGCTCGTTGGCGGAATTGGCAATTGCCGGATAAAGTCCGCCTTTTTCAATCGCCCTGCGGCAGATATTGATACATCGGAATGTATCGTAGTCCGGCTTATAAAACGTCAGCGTCGCATAATCCGACAGACTCAGCTTCTTCACGGGAGACTCAAATCGGTTCGGATATGTCAGTGCATACTGAATCGGAATTCTCATGTCGGGCACACCGAGCTGAGCAATCACCGAGTTATCCACATACTCGATCAGCGAATGTACCACGCTTTCACGGTGAACCACGATATCCACCATATCGGGCGAAACGCCGAACAGCCACACCGCTTCGATCAGCTCGAGACCCTTATTCATCATCGACGCCGAATCCACGGTGATTTTTGCGCCCATGCTCCAGTTCGGGTGCTTTAAAGCCTGTTCCACCGTCACATTTTTCAGTTCAGCGGCGGTTTTTCCGAAGAACGGACCGCCCGATGCCGTTAATATAATTGACTTAAGCTCATCTCTTTTATTCATGCCCTGAAGGCACTGAAAAATAGCACTGTGCTCACTATCAACGGGAAGAATGTCCACCCCGTATTCCGAGGCGGTTTTCGTCACAAGACTTCCGCCGGCAACAAGGGTTTCCTTGTTGGCAAGAGCAATTTTCTTCTTCGCCTTAATGGCGTGCAGGGTCGGCTCAAGACCTGCCATACCGACTACGCTGTTGAGTACCGTATCGGCCTGCGTTTCCGCCGCACATTCACACACACCCGAAAGCCCGCAAAGCACCTTGGTGTCCGTGTCCGCTACTCTGCGCTTTAACTCCTGTGCCGCCTTTTC
>JBJFHV010000400.1:0-7272 GCA_051894015.1 Acutalibacteraceae bacterium
ATGCCCAACTAATGCCGTCTTTGTCGTTAAAAATCCTTGAAATACACAGAGTATTCCTGCGGATTTTTGCCTAAAAGCCGACATCATTTGTGCACTATGCCAAACGCCTTGAGTCTTTAGAAATTGCCTAAATCATTTCTATCGGAGGTAATTATTATGTCAGTTAAAGTTGCAATCAACGGCTTCGGCCGTATCGGTCGTCTTGCATTCAGACAGATGTTCGGCGCAGAAGGCTACGAAGTAGTTGCCATCAACGATCTTACCAAGCCCTCAATGCTTGCTCATCTTCTCAAGTACGATACCGCTCAGGGCGGTTACTGCGGCAGAGTCGGCGAAAACCTTCACACGGTTGAGGCTGACGACGAAGCAAATACCATCACTGTTGACGGCAAGACGCTTACTATCTATAAGGAAGCAGACGCTTCCAAGCTCCCCTGGGGCGAAATCGGTGTTGACGTTGTTCTTGAGTGCACAGGCTTCTATTGCTCAAAGGATAAGAGTATGGCTCACATCAACGCAGGCGCAAAGAAGGTTGTTATTTCCGCTCCCGCAGGCAACGACCTTAAGACCATCGTTTACTCGGTAAACAACGACACCCTTACCGCTGATGATCAGATCATCTCCGCTGCTTCCTGCACCACCAACTGCCTTGCTCCCATGGCTAAGGCTCTTAACGATTATGCTCCCATTCAGAGCGGTATCATGAGCACCATTCATGCTTACACCGGCGATCAGATGATCCTTGACGGTCCGCACAGAAAGGGTGACCTCAGAAGAGCACGTGCCGGCGCTGCCAACATCGTTCCCAACTCCACCGGCGCAGCAAAGGCAATCGGCCTTGTTATTCCGGAGCTTAACGGCAAACTGATCGGTTCCGCTCAGCGTGTTCCCGTTCCCACCGGCTCCACAACGATCCTTACCGCTGTTGTTAAGGGTGACAACGTAACCAAGGAAGGCATCAACGCCGCTATGAAGGCCGCTGCTTCCGAGTCCTTCGGCTACAACGAGGATCCCATCGTTTCTTCCGACGTTATCGGCATGAAGTACGGTTCACTCTTCGATGCTACTCAGACCATGGTTTCCGATCTTGGCAACGGAGTGTATCAGGTTCAGGTCGTTTCCTGGTATGACAACGAGAATTCCTATACTTCTCAGATGGTTCGTACAATCAAGTACTTCGCTGAGCTTGCATAAGAGACCATAAGCAAAAAATATTTTGACCGTCTGTTTTGATTGGAACAGACGGTCTTTTTTTCGTGGAATCGCGGGCTGTAATTTATGCATAAAGATTACATTAAGACTGCATAAAATTGTATTAAGATTGTATAAAGATTATTTTGGCAAGGAGTAGGAAAGCCTTTATTTCAGGGCGTTCTGCACTTCGTCGAACCTAAAATAATCAAACAGGAAAAAAACGCAGTATGTAAAAAAATGTCAGCCCTTCGACAAAAGACGACGGATTTTATTGCAAATACGGCTATAATTAACGTAGGAAATGCGCGAAAGTCGCGACCCGCATAAAAAATACGATTATGAAGGGTGCGAAAATATGCAAAACGTAAGGGAACATGAAACAATAACCAAAACGATGAATCCGTGGTTGTCGGAGCGGGATGCGAAGCTTGCAAGCATTCGGACAAACATTATCCTGCTTTCAGGATACATATCAGCTGTTAATGCGGCGGCTGTGAAGCTGATCTCCAACAATCTTCTTGAAAACAGTCAGATTTTGAAAATTGACGAGCACTTGTTTTCAAAGCGCAGAGAACTGGAACAATTGACAAAAGAAGCGATACAAGAAGTTTATTTTTGAATTGACCAAAAGACGGGTTGCGCCTTTCCGACTTTCTGAATTTTCCCCGCGTCTGACGACAAAACCGAACCGCTGACAAGGCAAGTCGGCGGTTCGGTATTTTTGATTTTTCGGTTTATTTACATGCTTTCAGGCTTTCGGCGTGTGTCGTTCCTTTTATTCCGTGACCGGAGAACGAGATACAAAACAACCGTGGCGATTGCGGTTGTTATTGCGGCGTCGAACATATCAAACATGGTGTCCCAAAGCGGATACTGCGCGGCGCCGGCGGCATGAAACCGATTGAGCAGTACATACCAGAATTCCTTTTCGGAAGGTGATATATTGTAGCCCTGATTGGTGGTGCCGGTAAAGAAATCGCCGAAATACTCCATAAATTCCCAAAGACAGATGATGATAAACGAAAATCCGCAGCAAAAAAGGGAAGTGGACCCCGGCTCGGCGGTCGCCTTAAATTTTTTCTCGGTTTTGAAACAGGCTTTGAATATGTAATATCCGGCAATCACGGCAAGAGGTCCCGAAAAAACGTGGATCAGCCGGTCGAACCGATTGATATAATGCCCGATATCCAAAAAGTTATTTAAAAACGTTCCGAGAAATTCAACAACGTTGATAATGTGCTGACAGCGGAAATGAATGCGGGACGCGAAGCTGTCTTTCCCGGCGAGAAACCGTAAAAGGCTCATCGCAAACAAAGCAAGGAAATTGATGGAAATCATGATTTTTTCGCTTTGAGGACAGGCTATGATCGCCCAGATAAGAAGAACGCGTATGACCCACCATGAGATATATTCGGCAACGGTGATTTCTTCAAAAATACTGTTCAAAGTATATTTTGCTTTCGAAACAATACGGTTCATTTCATCACGCTTTCTCTTTTCTTGATTTTCAACAACAGCGTTCCTTTTGCAAACAGGGATTTCAAAAGGATTACAAAACTGATTCAAGTCAGATATCTTCCACAGTTTTCGGGCTGCGCGGATATTAAAATGGCGTCCGTATTCAGGCCGCCATTTTAATTTTTTGGTTTTATTTTACCGGTTTGGTATGCCAGATGTCTCTTGCGTAGTCGTTGATGGCTCTGTCGGCGGCGAATCTTCCCGCTCCGGCGATGTTCATAAGCGACATACGGTTCCAATTTTCTTTGTCCGCCCAAAGGGTGTCGATCTTCTTTTGGGCGTTACGGTAATCGGCGAAGTCGGCAAGTACCATATACGGATCGTGGTGGATAATGGTGTTTCCGATTTCGGGGAATTCCTTGCCTTCAATTCCGTGCTGAATAAATTCGATGACACGGCGAAGCTCGGCGTTGTTGTTGAAGTAGTTCATCGGCTGATAGCCGGCTCTTTCAAGTTCTCTGACCTCGTTGGTGGTCATGCCGAAAAGAATCATGTTCTCGTCGCCGACGGCCTCATGAATTTCAACGTTTGCACCGTCAAGTGTGCCGAGGGTGATCGCACCGTTGAGCATCAGCTTCATGTTACCCGTTCCGCTTGCTTCCGTTCCGGCAAGTGAAATCTGTTCGCTGATGTCGGCGGCAGGCATCAGTCTTTCTGCCATGGTGACGTTGTAGTCTTCAAGATAAACTACCTTGAGGTACTTGTTGACCTCGGGGTCGTTGTTGATCATCTGACTCATCGCATAGATGAAGCTGATGATCTTCTTGGCCATGAAGTAGCCCGAAGCCGCTTTTGCGCCGAAAATATAGGTGTGCGGTGTATAGTTTCCGTTCGGGTTGTCCTTGATTTCAAGGTACTTGGCAAGAATCTGGAAAGCATTGAGGTGCTGTCTTTTGTATTCGTGAAGACGCTTGACCTGAACGTCAAAGATCGAATCGGGATCAAGAAGGATTCCGGTTTCTTTCTTGACATGCTGAGCGAAGATTTTCTTGTTTTCGTGCTTGATTTTGTCAAGCTGAGCGAGTACCTCTTTGTCGTCTGCATACTTTTTCAGCTTTTCAAGCTCGTCAGCTTTCAGAACAAAGCCTTTTCCGATCAGCTTTGTGATATAGTCGGTAAGAAGCGGATTGGACTGACAAAGCCAGCGTCTGTGGGCGATGCCGTTGGTGACGTTCTTGAACTTCTGCGGCGTCAGCTGATAGTAATCTTTAAAGAGGGTGTCTTTGAGAATCTGACTGTGCAGAGCGGAAACACCGTTGACGCTGTGGCAGGTGGCAACGCAGAGATTTGCCATGCGGATGACGCCGTTTGCGATAACGGCAAGCTCGTTGACCTTGCCGGCATCGCCCGTTGCGTTCCAGATATAGGCACGGTAACGGTTGTCAATTTCCTTGATGATCTGATAAATTCTCGGAAGAAGATTTCTGAACAGGTCCTCGGACCAGCATTCAAGCGCTTCTTTCATAACCGTGTGGTTGGTGTATGCCATGGTCTCGGTGACGATTTTCCATGCATCGTCCCATTCATAGCCGCACTCGTCAAGCAGTATACGCATAAGCTCCGGAATCGAAAGGGTGGGGTGCGTATCGTTGATGTGGACGGCATTCTTTTCCGCGAAGTTCGACATGGTGGAGAAATGACGCAGATGACGTTTGACGATGTCCTGAATCGAAGCGGAAACGAGGAAGTACTGCTGCTTTAAGCGAAGGCTCTTTCCCTCGGGATGATTGTCGGAGGGATAAAGAATTTTGCTGATAACCTCAGCCATCGCCGCTCTTTCCATGGCTTTCATGTACTGACCCTGATCGAACAGGTGCATATCGAGCGACGGGGCTTCGGATTTCCAGAGTCTTAAAATGCTGTAACCCTTGCCGTCCTTGCCGCTGACGAACATATCGTAGGGTACGGCGTTGATTTTGGTGTCGTTGATGTTTTCAACCGAGTGGTACTGATTGTCCCAGCTTTCCTGAATCGTGCCGCCGAAGCTTACCTGAACGGCCTCCTGGTCACGTCTTGTCAGCCATACTTCACCGCCGGGAAGCCAGAAGTCGGGAAGCTCGGTTTGCCATCCGTCCACAAGCTTTTGCTTGAAGATGCCGCACTCATACATGATTGAATAACCCATGCCGACATAGCCTTGTGTGGCAAGACCGTCAAGATAGCAGGCGGCAAGACGGCCGAGGCCGCCGTTTCCGAGACCTGCGTCCGGTTCGCAGTCATAAAGCTTTTCAAGGCTGATACCGAAGTCCTTGAGAGCGGACGTAAAGGTCTTTGTCAGATTGAGGTTGTAAAGATTGTTTTTTAAAGAACGGCCCATGAGAAACTCCATACTCAAATAGTAAATTCTCTTGGAATCGCTGCTTTCTGCCTTTTTGCGGGTTTCGCGAAGACCGTCATGCATCAGGTCTTTTACGATCAGGGCAACGGCCTTGTAATACTGCTCATCGGTCGCTTCTTCGGGAGATACACCGAAAAAATGAGAGAGCTTGGCGCTGATCAATTCTTTTGCTTGAGCCTTAGTAAGGGAATAATTCATATAAAACCTCCAAAATTTATAAAAAAACGAATGTTTATTTTGTTTTTGTATGTGTATTTTACACTAAAAATCGGCTAAATTCAATACCTAACGGATTTTTTTGTTATATCTGTTTATTCTTCCCGTCGCTCAAAAACAAAATGATGTTGAAAATAACAACGACGGCGCCTTTTTACTCAAAGTCTATGCTTTTTAAAAACTGCACCGCATCGTTGATCCAACCCTCTGCAACCGTTCCGACGCCGAGACCGATTCCGTGGCCGCCGTGCGGATAGCGGCTGAACCAATGCCTGACGCCTTTTTCGTTGAGCCGTTCGTCAAGCATTTCGCTGTTTTTAATCGGCACCGTTTCGTCCGCTTCGCAGTGCCAGAAAAAGGTCGGCGGAAAATCTGACTCGGCGATGAGTTCGACCGAAGTTGCTTTCCGTTTCTTTTCGGTACTGTGCAGACCCAGAAGCAAGGTCCTTGACAGTTCATGTGTATATTCGCCCATCGTGATGACCGGATAAGCCAAAACCAGTCCTTTGGGCTTCAGATCGTAATGCTTTCCCTCATATTCATTCGGAAAGTCCTTGTATTTTGCGCTGAAGTAGGCGGCAAGATGTCCGCCGGCGGACGAGCCGAAAAGATACAGCGTGTCGGCATTGACATGATATTTTTCGGCGTTGTGTTTTACAAAACAGATTGCCCGTGCAAGATCCTCCATCGGGAACGGAAACCGCGCGTTATAGCCGACCCGGTAAGAGAGCATAAACGCATTGTAGCCGCGCTTGTTCAAGGCTTTTGCGTATTCCGCGCCCTCGTTGTTGTAGGAAATAAACTGATAGGCTCCGCCCGGGCAGATGATCGCCGTCGGAGCATTTGCCCCGATCACGAAAGGAATGATTTTGGCGTGCGCCCTCGACGGCTCCTGCCTGATTTCATCTTGGAAATAAAGATCAATTATCACCTTTTCGCCTCTGAGGCGGCGCAGAAAGATATGCTGTTCAAATTTTATGCGCCTTCTGGCATTATGAAGCTTGTTTTCGACGGATATCATGGGTTTCACCTCTTGTAAAATTGCCGTTTTCCTGTTATTATATATTAGTTAACAAAAAGAGAGGAATTACATCTTTATGAGAATGAGAAGGAAGAAAAATCTTCAGTCAAGACTCGAAAACTGCCGGGATTATGCTGTCGATATCGTGTGGGAAACGCTTGAGTACGGAAAAACGCCGGAAAAGCATCTGATCAACTACGAAGAAGTATTTTCAAACGCCAATCCCGTCGAGCTCGAGATCGGCTGCGGAAAGGGTCAGTTCGCCGTTGAAATCGCCAAGCGCAATCCCGACAAGAATTTTCTTGCTGTGGAGATCAACGAAAACGTGATCGTTCAGGCGATGGAAAAAGCAAAAAAAGAAAACCTAAACAATCTCAGGTTTATGAGAGTCGGCGCCGAAAAGCTTGACCTTTATCTTCCCGAAAATTCGATCGGAAGGATCTATCTGAATTTTTCCTGTCCGTTTCCGAAGAAAAGACAGGCGAAGCACAGGTTGACGCATGAAAGCTTTCTTGAAATTTATAAGCGTATTTTAGTTTCGGACGGCAGAATAATACAAAAGACGGATAACAGAATTTTGTTCGAGTCCTCGATCGAGCAGTTCTCGAAATGCGGCTTTGTTCTTGAAAACGTATCGCTTGACCTTCACAGCGGCGATACCGAGGACAATATTATGACCGAATACGAAAAGAAGTTCGTTGACCTGGGTCAGCCGATATACCGGTTGGAAGCTTATTTAAAAAATCATAACATACAAAGGAAATAAAATCAATATTTTGCAGGCAATCCGCTATTTGATTTATTTTCTGTAATCGGAATTTTAAATGAGGAGGGTAAACATGGATCTTATCATAAGCATTTCAAGAATCGTTCTTCCGATCCTGACCGTTATCATAATAACCAAATGTATGCTTTCTCTTTTGCTCGGTCATCCGTCCGAAAAGATTTACGGCTATATCGTGGATATGGCGGACGGTGAGCGTCA
>JBJFHV010000401.1:0-7261 GCA_051894015.1 Acutalibacteraceae bacterium
GGCAACCTCTAAAAACATCCCGACATTCGTCATAATGCCCAACTAATGCCGTCTTTGTCGTTAAAAATCCTTGAAATACACAGAGTATTTCTGCGGATTTTTGCCTAAAATCCGGCATCATTTGTGCACTATGCCGAACGCCTTGAGTTTTTAGAGGTTGCCTTTAGTTTTCAGTTTTTAACTTCCGCTTTTGCTAAAGCATAGTTTCACCTTCCTTCATTTGTGGGGATAGTTATCAAATATTTTTTATACCGGCCGAAGAAGAAATCCTTTCTCTTTCTATTGGACATTTTCGTTGAAACGGCCAATCAATTTTTTATGAACTTTTCTTACAAGCCGAGAAAAGAAATTGCACATTAACAACTATTTGCTTACAAATTTAACAAATTGTATGACGAAAGTTTTTCATACGAGCCGAAGAAGAAAGCGTTTGTTTGTTCGAATTTCAGTAGCAATCGGATTTTCCTATATACTTAAAGATAGTAATAACTTAATTAAAGATATTTTTCTTTTTTCGGACAGTAAGTATATTTCAGTCTTACTCTACTCAATCTTATTACTTGCGATATTTACGCAGACTCAACGCTTATTTTCGGCACAGATAAAACATACAGTCTTGCCGGTTTGCTTTTACCTTGATTTTCACGGTGAAGCAATTTGTGCTTCACAAGTTCCCGTTGTATTCGTGTTGCTTTATCATGTCCGCAACCGAGTGCTTCACTTGTTTCAGCAATAGTGAAGAAGATAAAAACTTCACCATTTTTGTCGCACCATTTATTTGCGGCAGATAGCTGTGTTCTGTCGAGCATCAAACCGTAAAGTAGTTTTGCTTCGGCAGATAAATCCTTAAATTCGTCGCTGAATAAGAATTTCGGCATTTTGAAAAATGCTTTGTTATTCATGTTTGTAACTCTCCTTTGATTTCTTGATATTTGTAAGTTCGTTTATGATAAAAATTATCCAATCTATGATTCTGTCTGAAACTTGACTTCGGAAGCGTAAAAAATACCCCTCACTTGTAAGGAACGGGAGAAGGCAAAAGTCAGGGTAAAATCAGAAAAATTTTAAAGTTTGTGAAAACTGCATAAATGATTTTTTCAGTATTTTTACTTTTCCATTTTGATGCTTGTAAAATATCCCTCTACTTGTAAGGAACGAGAGAGGTCAAAAGTTAACCCAAAATCGCAAAAAATTTGAAAATAATGAAAGTTTGTGAAAATTGACCAAAAGATCTTCGTCATCGTGCACCTGCGTTTTTTACAGCTTTTCGGGTGGATTTTTAACGAAATTTTCCTTTGTAACGGGTTTGCAAGCAAAAGTATAGTAACTTCGTTGATTTTAGTTTTAAAGCCCTTATTTGCCTTTAAACTGAAAATTTGAGCAAAACAAAAAAGCCGTCACACAGGACAGCACAACACGGAGAGATTGTTTTTCTCTCACGGTTTGTACTGAAACTATGTAACGGCTTAAAAATTAAACCAAGGTTGTCCGTATGCTCCCGACCGGTCTCCGGACAGATACTGTTTCGGTCGGTGCAGTAATGATGCTCACTGCCGGCTAAAAATTATGTGTTTCAGGTTTATTCAGTTTTTGGGCAGAGTTAAATTCAACCAATTACCATTATACAGAACATTTGTTTGCTTGTCAAGTGGTCTTTTGAAGAAATTTAAAAGAAATAAACAATTAGCACTTAAATTCTCATTCCACACTACTTACAATTGATATGTTCATTGTAGGAAAAGCCACCCGAGTTGGGCGGCTTTTCCTATATAAACGCATTGAAAGGAGATGGAAGAAAGCAAATTAAAAAGTTAAAAATTAAGGAAATCTTTCCGATACTTGACACCGAAGAACTCGGCAAGCTCTTTCATTTCGCTGTCCTTAATCGTGTTGACTCGCGGAAGGTGAGCGGTCAGCATATAAATCTGCGCTGCCTTTTCCACGGTTTCAATCAGACCGAATGTTTCGTCCATGGTCTTACCTGCGCCGTAAATGCCGTGCATACCCCAGATGACAAGCCGGAATTCTTCCATCTTTTTGGCGGTCGCTTCGCCGATGCTGTTCGTTCCGCAAAGCATCCACGGAAGAACGCCCACACCGTCCGGGAAAACAACAATACATTCTGTGCACATCTCCCAGAGCGTATGCGTCAGCTTTTTTTCGTCAAGCTCATGCACATAGTTCATCGCAAGTGTGTTGGTCGGGTGAGAGTGCATGATTACACGGTTTTCGGGGTCAACTTTGAGTCTTGCCATGTGGCTCATTAAGTGAGCCGGAAGCTCGGATGTGAACTTTCCGCCGTCCTTGTAGCCCCAGAGAAGCTCGGCGGTTGTGCCGTCTTTTGCAATCCGGATAATGCCGAGGTTGTTTTCGGGGTCGTCCTTGACGTTCTTGAAGTATTTGCCCGTGCCCGTGACAATGAAAATCTTGCCGATCAACTCTTTTGCATCAAAGCCGGTCGATATTGTGCGGATCACATGGTTCAGGTCAAGGTATTCGGCTACTTCTTTTTCATCAAGCATATAGCTGATGTTGCCGCCGTTTCGCTCGTCCCAGCCGAGACGGTACATGTTGGCGGTTGTATTTTTCATCTCCTCAACAAAGGGAGCGGTTAAAATGTCTTTCATTTCCGGTTCACCAAGACTTCCTGTTCATATTTTCTGACTTCGGAAAGATAGTCGCTTTGTATGTTTTCTCTTTCAAGGTATTCGTTCCAGATATCGCCGAACGGTGCGGTTTTCATTTCTTCGGAAAGCGCCATTAACTCGGTAAAATTGCTTTCCGCTTGCAGCTTCTGCATTTTTCCATTCGGCTGTAACAGCGCAAAGAGTAGCGCTTTCTGTACGCTTCTGACACCCGTTACCCAAGCGGCAATTCGGTTGATACTTGCGTCAAAATAGTCTGTTGCGATAAACACACGGTCGGTCGCTTCGTTTCGGACAATTTCCTTTGCGATTTCCCTTGTCTCATCGTCAAACAGCACAACATGGTCGGAGTCCCAACGGACGGGACGGGTGACATGCAGGGCGATCTTCTCATTGAAAAGAAGCAGAGAGGATATTTTATCGCTGACCATTTCGGTCGGGTGATAGTGACCGTTGTCCATTAACGGCGTAATACCTGCTCTGTCGGAATAGGAAAGACAGAATTCCGCAGAACCGACCGTATAGCTTTCGAGTCCGATACCGAACACCTTGCTTTCGAGCGTAACATACACTTTCGACTTATCATACGGCACAGAGAGAATTTCGTCAAGGCTCTTTTTAAATCTCGCTCTCGGAGAAAGCCGGTCAGCCGGAATATCCTTGTATCCGTCGGGAATCCATATGTTCATCACACACGGAATGCCTGTTTCAGTCGCAAAATACTCCGCAATTTTTAAGCAGGCTTTTCCGTGATTGACCCAATAGGTGCGGACTGTCTCGTCAGGCGACGAAAGCGTCAGATTGTCTTTCACCATCGGGTGAGCAAAAAAAGTCGGGTTAAAGTCAAGGCCCATGTTTCGCTCTTTCGCAAAGTCGACCCACTTTTCAAAGTGCTTCGGCTCTATTTTGTCTCTGCCTACGGTTTCACCGTCCTCAAGAATCGCATAGCTTGCGTGAAGATTCAGCTTCTTTTTGCCGGGCATTAACGAAAAAGCCTTGTCGATGTCCGCCATGAGTTCTTCGGGCGTTTTTGCCTTGCCGGGGTAATTGCCGGTGGTCTGAATGCCGCCCGAAAGGCTTTCTCGTCTGTCAAAGCCTGTGACATCGTCCCCCTGCCAGCAATGCACGCTGACAGGGATATTTTTCAGCGTATCGAGTGATTTTTCGGTGTCAACGCCGTATTTGGCATAGATTTCTTTTGCTTCGCTGTATCGGCTCATGTTCCTGCCTCCTCAATTTCAAAGGTTGTCTTGATGATTTTTCTCGCTTCGGTAAGATCGATCTTCTGATCTGCCATAATCTGCGACAGAATATTGCCTGTTGCCGTCGCTTCGGTAAGACCTGTATAGACCTTCTTGCCGGTGTATTGTGCCGTCAGCAGATTCAGATACTGATCACGACTGCCGCCGCCGACAATGTGAATGGTTTTGATTTCTTTGTTGCTGATTTGTTCAATTTCCAAAACCGCTTTTCTGTACGACTGGGCAAGCGAATGATACACACTTGACAGCACATCACAAAGCGGCAGATCGGGCTTACCTAAGTACATTCTTACCGCTTCAATCATATTATCGGGTGCTACAAAGCATGGGGCGTTCGGGTCGATTTTTTCTTTAAAACTGCTTACGATTGCCATAAGCATCATTTCGTCGTATGTCAGCGCTTTATCAAGATCCTTTCGGATATTCTGAAACAGCCACATACCCATGATATTTTTCAGAAAGCGGAAACGGTACTCGATGCCGCCCTCATTGGTGAAATTCGCTTTCAGAGCTTGCTCAGTCAGTATCGGCTCGGTGTTTTCCGTTCCGATCAGACTCCATGTGCCCGAGGAAATATACACGCTGTCGTCTTCGATTGGACAAGCGGCAACAGCGGACGCCGTGTCGTGCGACGGACAGAGAAGCACCTCGCAGTCAAAGCCGACCTCGTTTTTCACTTCTTCGGTGAAATGTCCGACCGAAGTGCCCGGGAGGGAAAGCGGACTGAAAATCTCTTTCGGTAGACCGAGTTTTTCAAGGATATATTCGTCCCACTGCTTGGTTTTGGCATTGACAAGGTTGGTTGTCGTAGCGTTGGTGTATTCGTTTTTGATTTCGCCCGTCAGCTTAAAGGAAAGATATTCGGGCATCATCAGAAAATGTCTTGCGCTTTTGAGTTTACCGCTTTTTTTATCGCAGAAAAGCTGATAAATTGTGTTAAAGTTCTGCTTCTGAATGCCTGTTCTTGCGTACAGCTCAGACTGCGAGAGAATTTCGGCAACCTCTTTGGCGCTTTCGTCCGTCCGGCTGTCACGGTAGGACACAGCAGGGAAAATCTCTTTTTTACTTTCGTCAAGCAGGACATAGTCAACGCCCCAGGTATCAATCGCTACCGTTTTCGGCTCTTTTCCGATTTCATGACAGCGTCTGATACCGTTTTTGATGTGCTGAAACAAAATTTCCGAGTCCCACACGAGAATTCCGTTTTCATTTTTGATTCCGTTTTCGAACCGGTAGACTTCCTCAAGACAGAGCTTTCCGTTTTCCACACTGCCTAAGATATGTCTGCCCGAGGACGCACCGATATCGATGGCTAAATAGTAAAAATTCACAGTCATTCCGCCTTAATATGCTATAGTGTAGTTTTCTTCAACGGCAAGGGCAAGCTTTGCAGTAACCTCGCTGAAAGCGACCTTTGCATTGATAGCAAGAATATCCGTGTTCCGGAATGTGATGTCGGTGACTCTCTTAGATTCCTTGTCGATCGTGCAGGAGATGGAACCGTTGATGCCGTTGATATCAACCGAATTAAAGGTGACGGTAGGAATGCTGACCTCGGTGATCGAGGAAGCCGTGACGGTGTTGAATACACCCGCATAGCCTGTACCTTTTTCGGGGCTTGTGATTTTGTCGTCATAAAGCTTGATTTCCAGCTGAAAGGCCGAGCCGGTGTCGGTGCAGGTTGCGCTTTCGACCATGTCGGACGTCATGTGTGACGAATAATCCGTTCCGCCGACGGGGAAAACCGCTTGCATATCCTCTTTGCTTGTCCACGATTCAGGCGTGTCCGAGCCTTTTACAAACTGCTTGATAGCCGCGCTTCCGATGCCTTCAATGGCGGAGGGGAGTTCGAGATATTCGGGAAGGGACTCGAGCTTTTTATAGTTTCTTGTCAGCGTCGTTGCTTCCGGCTTGACTCTGTTTACCGAAGAATTATAAAGCTCAACAATCTGTTCGGTTGACATAGCGGAGCCGTCTACCGGAGCAGATGCCGCCGGTTCACTCGGTGTTTCGGCAGGATTTGACTGTCCGCCTGTATTGTTGTCCGACGGAGTCTGCGTTGCGGCAGTTGATTCGGTTGCGGGAGCAGCTGTCGGAGCCGCTGCTGAGGGTGCCTGTGTGGCAGGAGCGGCGGTGGGCGGGGCAACGGTTTCACCCGCCGGCGATGCATTGCCGGAGTTCACGTTTACGCCGATGCTGATGCTTTTTCCCATGCCGATAAAATATCCGCCGGCGAAAAGAATGATGACCGCCAATGCAATTGCGATAGCCTGTTTTGCTTTTTTATCCATAATAATCTCTCCTTTTTCTGATGATTAAACATCAAGCTCCGAAACCTCTTTCGGGTATTCACGAAGCTCGTCCGGCTCGTGAAGCGGATTCCAGACCTGTGCGAAGAACGGGTCAACCTTGGCTCTTTGTCCGTAGTTCCAGCTCTTGCGCTCACATTCGTCGCACCAGTGACCGCCCTCCAAAACG
Source organism: Acutalibacteraceae bacterium (assembly GCA_051894015.1). Taxonomy (GTDB): domain Bacteria; phylum Bacillota; class Clostridia; order Oscillospirales; family Acutalibacteraceae; genus UBA6857. The sequence goes on from JBJFHV010000401.1 coordinate 6,386, forward strand.
AGTCTCGGACTTGCCTTGAAGGTATGGCCGAAAGCACATTTGAAGGGTAGCTGTGTCGTCCAGTCGCCTTTTTTCATTGTTTCCGAAAGGCATTCGCCGCCACGGAATTCGGCAGCCTTTTTCATATCGTCAAGTGTCAGCTCGCTTTCGGGCTTGGATTCATCGTAACCGTGGTCAAGAATAATCTTTTTATCCCAATCGAAGAAATGGTTCATATCGTTATAGCTTTCGGGAAGCGCTTCCCACGCCTTTCTCGAGCCCCAATAGGCCTCAATTCGGTCCTCCATGTTGTCTTTGATAAAGTGTGCCGTTCCGTGCTCACCGTCGGCAAGCTTATTGAACATACCGCCCATGACAGTAGCCATCAGCTTTTCTCCGCCGGGAAGTTTGCACATCGTTTTCGCAACGTTCGCCGTTGCGCCTAATCCCTTGAGATAGGCGTCATAGTAATACTCCATCGAGTCACGCTGAAAATGTACAAAGCTTTCAAGCTTGTCCGAGTCAAGATAATAGTGACCGTGGAAGTTTCTTGTCGCCTGAAGCTTCGGCTTTAAAATCAGCGAAAGGTCGTTGATGCCGATATCGCCGTAAAGCCGACGGAACATTTCGCCCGTTGACACACGGCATTTTTCACCGCCGCCGATGTTGTAAATATGACCCCAGAAGCCGTCTTTCATCGTGTCCGTTGCGTCCTGAAAAGCAAGCTTGCGTAAAAGTACGCCCGAGTCACGGTCAGAAACGTATTCGAGCACATTGTCAAAGCAGTTGTGGAACATGATCGCGTCCCGGATGGCGCTCATCGCAGGCCCGATAATACCGGTCTGACGAAGCGACACCCAATATTTGAGTCCCGATTCAATCACGAGCCGCTCTGCT
>JBJFHV010000402.1:0-1591 GCA_051894015.1 Acutalibacteraceae bacterium
GGATTTTGATGACGTCGGTTCCGGCGCCTCTTACGTCGGCACCCATCGCGTTCAGGAAGTTCGCAAGGTCAACGATGTGCGGTTCTTTGGCCGCGTTTTCGATGATGGTAAGTCCTCTTGCCTTGACGGAAGCGAGCATAATGTTGATCGTTGCGCCGACGGAGACTTTATCCATATAGATTGCACTGCCCGTCAGCCGGTCAGCCTTGGCGTTGACCATGGCACTTTCGAGATTTACGGTGGCGCCCAGAAGCTCAAAGCCCTTGATGTGAAGGTCAATCGGACGGACGCCGAAGTCACAGCCGCCCGGAAGAGCCACCTTTGCACGGCAGAAACGGCCCAGAAGAGCGCCTACAAGATAATAAGAAGCACGAAGCTTTTTTGTCATTTCGTGCGGTACTATATAGGAGTTGACATTACGGGTGTCATATTCGATTGTATGTTTATTGATGCGTTTAACTTTTGCGCCCATGCTTTCCAGAATCTTTGTCATGCATGTGACGTCGCTGATATTCGGTAAATTTTCGATACGGCATACGTCCTGGGCAAGCAAAGCGGCGGGTATGATAGCGACAGCGGCATTTTTGGCGCCGCTGATCTCTACCTCGCCGGTAAGCCTGTTACCGCCGTGTATTACTATTTTTTCCAAAAAATATCTCCTCTTTCCATGGAAACAAAACAACCCTATGTTTCCGATTTAGAGAGTTGAATGCTGCTCTCTCACACAATGAAGCCGTGCTTCAGATGAATCAAGGTATTTCATATAAAACATAAGACAAAACGCGTCTTAAATGAGTAAATCACATTTGACCTACGGTATTATATCACCATTCGTACGAAAAGGGAATACCCTTTTGCCCTTTTTGTGAATTTTATCCAAAATAATTCGAAATTGTTCTTGAAAAAGTGACAACAATGACTCTGAATATATTTTGCGCCTTGAACAGCGGCAAAAACACGGCGAAATAATTGAAAAGCTGTCGATTTTTTATCGGAAAGTCAAAAGAATGAAGCCGATCAAAAAAGGTTGCCTATTTTCAAAAGCTGTGATAATATAATTGTCAGAATCTGGATTTTTAAAAGGAGATCGGATATGAAAGCTCCTCTTGCGGACAGAATACGGCCGGCTTGTATTGATGAAATGGTCGGGCAAAGACATCTTCTTGAAAAAGGAAAAGCACTTCGCAACATCATCGAATCGGGCGAGGTCCCGAATCTTGTTTTTTACGGACCGTCGGGGGTCGGAAAAACGACCCTGGCTTCGATTATTGCCAAATCGACGAACCGCAAATTTCATAAGCTGAACGGAACGAGCGCCTCAACGGCGGATATCAAAGCAATCGTCTCGGAGCTGGACACACTTGCCGCGGTGAACGGAATCTTGCTTTATCTTGACGAGATTCAGTATTTCACAAAAAAACAGCAGCAGACTCTTCTGGATTATATTGAAAGAGGAGAAATCACGCTGATTGCCTCGACGACGGAAAATCCGTATTTTTATATTCATAACGCCATTTTAAGCCGCTCGACGGTTTTTGAATTCAAGAGTATCACTGCCGAAGATATCATTCCGGCGGTAAAACGAGGCTTT
>JBJFHV010000403.1:0-1590 GCA_051894015.1 Acutalibacteraceae bacterium
GACAAGCTTCATATTGTCTGCCCGGATTGACACGCCATCGGGAGTAAAGATATATTTGCAGTAACCTCTGTAGCCTTTGTCCTCATCGCTACACTCGCCGAACAACTCTTTTTCTTCCCATAAAGCAAGGCTTTCAAGCTTCATCTGCTTCCACCGCCTTGCTGTCGATGAAAAATGTCAAAAGGTCGTTATCTCGTATAGCGTCCATCAGCTCGCAAATGCTTCGCATTTCGCCCTTTGATACATTCATCTTGAGCACATCCTGAATGGTGATCGAGGTGATTGCCTTTTTATCCGTATAGCCGAGCTTAATCAGCTTGCGCAGAATATTGATGTGTCCGTTGTGGACTGCTGCCATTATCTCTCGCCTCCTTTTCGTGCTTTTTCTTCTTTCAGTCTTTCAAGAGTTGCCTTTGCAAAATCCGGGAGCTTATCATCAGGTACGATACCGAGAACTTCATATCTTTCGATTCTTGTCTCATTACCTGTGTAAAGTTGATTGCAAAAGCAAGCATTGCCATAATGGCTCGCTCTTGCGCCGCTTCCTCCCGTAACATAGAAAAGCTGATACGGCAAGGATTTGTAACCGTCAAAAAGATAGCTCGGATTGATAGCAACGACCTTGCCTTCAATACATTCGTCTCTATCCGCAATGAGATCCGAACTCTTAAAGGGAGGCAACTCATTTGCCCCCCTTGCCCGGTTTTCGGTTTCGATGATGATGGCTTCCGCCTTGATATCATCTGCAAAGAGCTTCATGATTTCCTCAAAAGAATCGGAAATAACCGCATCTTCATATCTCGTAAAAAGCTCATTTGGAATAGCGATACACTTCATATACGGCATTTCCATCTTTTCGGTCTCGTCTTTTGCGTATATAATACGCTTATTGCCGATATTGACCGACGCTTGAACCGTATAACCTTCGATTATCTCTTTTTCTTTTTTCGGCTCGTTGTCATATTCATCTTCGTAATCGTCGTACATAAGACCTCCTTGCCTTATCCCTGATACCAGTCATCATAAATGGTTCCGTCAATGGTGACGCTTGCGTTTCGTGTAGCAGTTACCATGCCTGCCGGAGTCCAAATATACGATGCGGAAACAGAAACAGAATATTGACCGTCGGTTACATAGACTGGAATAAAATGAATACGCTCATTCTTATCGGCATCGGCATTTGACTTAAACATATACACACCGCCGACATTCTCAAGGGTGTCGTATCTTCCGGCTCCAAGCGAATAAGAATATTCGGGGAAAGTGGCATAAACGCTCTGTGCTCCCGTATAGGCACTCGATGCAGGCATCGTCTTGCCTGACATTGCTCTGACGGTTGGACTCCATGAAATCGAAACACCGTATCCCGAACCCATCTTCCATCCGCCGCCATCCTTGACCGCTGTTTCACATCCTGAACTCGGTGCGATTACGGGATTATCGCTTGTAACGGTGATACCGTAGTTTTTCAGTACAAATGAGCCGTTCTCATACACCCATTCATTCCAAGAAGCCGAACCCGCTTTTTCGGTGGGAGCCGTTACCATAGGATTGTAGCTTGCAGGCGGCTTTTCCTCATATCTTGTATTG
>JBJFHV010000404.1:0-7206 GCA_051894015.1 Acutalibacteraceae bacterium
TTTTTTTCGGCGCCCGAATCAAAGCAATCTTTATACGGACTGTTTTTGAGTACTCCGATCAGCTCGTTTTCATTTGTGCAGGCATAAATCTGTTTCAGCTGCTTTTCGCTTAAAAGCGTCAGACTCACCGATGCAGGCATTGAAAGCTTCGTCACGGCGTTATTGCTTTTATAATATCGTATAATGCGAAACTGTTTTTCAATAAACGATACGTCGAAGCTTCGGCATATCATTTCTCTCATTTTCTTTTTTTCCTCTCCTTTAAAGCAACGCTCAACAAGTTCATCTTTGAAGGTTTCAAAGTATGTGTTAAACGCCAGTTCAAAGGTAAGATAGCTTCTTTCCGGGTCAGAGAGGCAGCGTTTATAGATACTTTCATAAGCGGTATGTTCAAGCGACTTTGCAATCTGTTCCAGGCTGTCTGCCCTTCCCAAAGCATATAAGTCAATCGAAAGATGCTTATCAATGAAAGAGTTCATCTGCATCAGATAGCTTTCGTTATTTCCGCCTATCATGTGAAGCGTACATTTGAGAATCTGTTCCACTTCGGTTTTTACGATAAAATATTTATAAAACTCACTTCCGATTGCAAGCTCGTATCGGCAAAGCGAAATAAAGTTTCCGAATCGGGACTCGTCAATCACGTTTTCAAGCGTTTTCGCCGAAAAGTCAGCCGTGCCGACCGCTGAAAAAGCGTCCGCATAGGCTGTCCGTGTTTTTAAATACGATGCAACCTCGTTTATGCTTTTGCAAGCGAGCAGATCATTGTACTGCCTTTGGTCAAGCCGCCGCCCGTAAAAAGCTCTTGACAAGGCTAAAATAGCGTTTGCGGCTTTATTCATAGGCTCACCTCCGTCACTTGGAATTCACTGAACTGAAATAATATTGTTGACGATCATGTCAACCCAGCGGTCGCTGTTTTTTTCATTTTTCAGCTTAAGGGTTTCGATTCCGTCGTTAAGGTTTTTTTCGATTACCGCCCTTTGTTCGGAAAGGATCTGAGCCTGTTTGTTTTTTTCTTTTTCCAGCGACTCATAAAAAACAGTTTCGCTTTTTTCAACAAGCTTTTTCTTCTTCTTTTCGATTTCATCCAAAAGCTGGCTTCTCGTCTTTTCCGCTTCTTCAACGCGGATTCTCGCCTGACGGTCAATTTCAATCAGCTTATTTAAAAGTTCCTCCAACGGCAAAACCTCCTTTACATTATTTTGTTTTATCTAAGATCAGGTTAACCTGACAATATAAATCCCGAGAGCGAAATTCGGACTCAGAATGAATCGTCACTTTTTTAACCATTGACTAATTATAGCACTATTTTTTCTTAATTCAAGTAATGGAATAAAAATTATCATGGTGGATTTGACAATTTTTAAGCCCATTTGAAAATATTTTTTAGTTATGATAATATATAACGGGTGACGGAAAATGATAGAAAGAATTTATGATAACGATGCATGGCAGACGCTCAAAAACAGCCGGAAACCGATCATTCTTTACGGAATGGGAAACGGTGCGGATCAGATCATTGAAGTGTTAAACGGATACGGGCTTGATTTTGCCGATGTGTTTGCAAGCGACGGCTTTGTAAGAGGTCAGCTTTTCCACGGAAAAAAGGTTCTCACACTTTCACAAGCCGAAGAGAAATACGAAGATTTTATCATCGTGATGACTTTCGCCGTACACGACGAAAAAACGCTCGGCTTTGTCAGAGAACTGTCAAAGAGACATACGCTTCTCTCCCCGACCGTTCCCGTGAGCGGGACAGGTCTTATCACAAGGCAGTTCGTCGAAAAACACGACAGCGAATACGACAAGGCTTTTTCCCTGCTGTGCGACGAAAAATCAAAAGAAAGCTTTTTGAATGTTCTGCGATTTACCGTCAGCGGCAATACGGATTATCTTTTCTCCGTCACGAGCGAAAAAAAAGAGGTCTATTCCGACATTCTGAAGCTTACGGCAAACGAAAAAATCGTTGACCTCGGTGCTTACAACGGCGACACGGTCAACGAATTTCTGGAAGCGACAAACGGACAATACGACCGCATTCTTGCCCTTGAGCCGGACGAAAAGAATTTCAGAAAGCTTTTAAAAAATACGGACGGCTTGAAAAATATTGTATGTCAGAATCTCGGTGCATGGGACAAAGACGAAACCTTGTTTTTTGAAAAGAAATCGTCAAGAAGCTCGCATAAATCGGAAACCGGCGTTCCCGTACACTTCACAAGCGTTGACAGCCTTGTCAGAGAAGAAATATCTTTTATAAAAATGGATATCGAAGGCGCAGAGGGAAAGGCACTTGACGGGGCGGCCAACACAATCAGACAATATAAACCGAAGCTTTATGTCTGCGCCTACCACCGGAACGAGGATTTATTTGCCCTGCCGCTGAAAATCAACAGCATTCAGCCCGGCTATTCGTTTTTCTTCCGCCATCACCCGTATATTCCGGCGTGGGAATCCAATTTTTATTGTGTATATAACCAAAAAGGTACAGCCCGAAACTGACACGGCTGTACCTTTTCATATCTGTCTTTTTCAGTTATTCATGTCGAGAACAATCGGTTCGATGATCGGATCTTCAAGAGCGATCAGTCTTTTTGCGAACACATAGGCAAGATGAATGAACAACGGCTTGGAAATCTTATCCCTGTGCTCTCTCCAATACTTGAACATACCGTTGTAGCCGCCGGAAAGGTAGCTGTAAAACATATCGTATAATTCTCTTGAATCGGTATGGTGATACGCCTTGAAATACTCAAAGAAAAAGTCCGCATGAAGCTGATTGAGTTCTTCAAGAAACTCCTTGGAACAATCAATCAGCATAATCGTTGTATCTTCATTATCGAAAAACAAATCCGTCAGGCTCGAAATAACGGTATAGACGTTTTCGGGATAGCCGACTTTTCTGTACTGCTCGAAAAGGGTTTTAATCCGGTTGATCATATTGGTCCGGATTTCCAGTATCAGGTCGTTTATATCAGAGTAATGAAAATAAAACGCATTCCGGCTCAGCTGCGCCCTTTCGCAGATTTCTTTAACGGTAATCTTATTCAACTCCTTTTCTTTTGAGAGAGAAACCAGACTTCTTTCAAATTCCTTCTTTGTCTTTTTTACACAACTGTACTCTTTTGTTGACGCCATATTATCACTCCCTTGTAGAATTAGGTCATTTAAAATAAAAATGTCTTATTTGTTTCATGATGTAAAAATCTGTATGTTGACTTTCCTATTGCAGAAAAGTATAATCATTAAGGACACTTTATCATATTTATGACAATGTGTCAAGTTTTAAATTTACATAAAAGGATGGAATACGTAAAATGAATGAAAAATACGTTTTACCCAAGGAAGGGTACCTCACCGAACCGACAGACGAATCCTGTTATCTTTATCTTCGTCAATGCTATGAAAGATATTCAAAAGATCTCGGCGACGTAACCGCTTTTGTCGTTCCTGTCGCTGACCAGTGCTCCGAAACCAAAATGAGCAAGCTTTTTGACGACATTGAAAAGCTCGCCGCATATTTTGCTTCAATAGGACTGAAGAAAGGCGACGTTTACTCGATCTTCCTGCCCACCTGCGCCCACGCTTTTACCGCGTTTTACGCCCTCAACAAGCTCGGCGTTATTGCAAGCTTCGTTCACCCGCTGACACCGCCTGCGGCTCTCGAAGAAAATCTCAAGCTTACAAAATCGAAGGGTCTTTTCATTCTTGACCTTTTCGCCGCTCCCTTTGCTCCCGTTCTTGCCAAATATCCGACCATCGTCTGCTCGACCTCTGACTATTGCGACGGTGTTGCTTACAAATACGCCGTTTATAACGAAATGCAGAACGCAAAGGTTCCCGAGCTTGACACAATCCGCCGCTTCAAGGACGTTTTGGCCGAAGATCATCCTGCTGTACCGAGCGTTGACCATCCCGGCAGAGACGACGCTTTTTATCTCAACGGCGGCGGTACAACCGGCAAGAGTAAAACCATCATTCACAACAACTATGCTTTTAACTATGTGGCATACAGCCTTTATCATCTCGACAAGCCCCACGATTATAAAACCGCTCACTGTCTTTGCGTTCTTCCCTGCTTCCATGCCTACGGTCTGATCGGCTCGATGCACTATGCACTTTGCAATGCTTTCAAGCCCATTATCATTTCAAAATTTGATCCCGTACAGGTCAACGAGCTGATCAGAAAATACAATGTTGCCGAAATGCTCGGCGTTCCCAAGATGTATCAGAAGATGATTGAAGCCGAGAACTTCGAAAACGAGGGCACAAAGAATCTTATGATGTGCTTTGCCGGAGGCGACGTTGTCACCGAAAAGCTTCAGAAAACCTTTGACGATACCATGAAAAAGCACGGAGCGTCCGCAAGACTCGGCCGCGGCTACGGACTGACCGAAATGTGTGCAATCTGTACCTCGAACGGCCATCCGTATTACAAAGCCGATTCCACCGGTTACCCCATCAAGGGCGTAACAATTGAGATCTGGGACGATAACTGCAACCGTCTTCCGGCCGGCGAAGTCGGTGAAATCGTCATGACAGGTGAATCCATCATGAACGGCTATCTTCCCGACGGAAACGTTCCCGACAACGGCATTTATACCGACAAGGACGGCAAGCAGTGGGTCAGAACCGGCGACATGGCTTATGTTGATGAGGACGGCTTCCTTTACTTCTCCGGCCGCAAAAAGAGAATCATTATCATCGCCGGCTACAACACCTATCCGGCTACAATCGAGGACAAGGTTATCGCTCTCGATTACATCAGTGAGGTCTGCGCGGTTCAGGGATATGACGAAAACGGCAAGCCGCTTGTCAAGCTTTGCGTTTCCCTTACCGATCCCGAAGCCGACAAAGACGAAGCCATCAGGAAGCTGAAGGCCTTCTGTGAAGAAAACATCGAAGGCTACAGTTGTCCGAGAAAGTACGAAATCTTTGATGCTCTTCCGAGAACAAAAATGGACAAAATCGACTTCATGGCTCTCACCGATCCGATCCCGAACGTATAAGAAACTTAGTAAATAACAGCTATCGGCAGCATCGCAATCGCTTTGCTGCCGATGTTCTTTTCTCATGCTTCAAATGTTGTGAAAATACCGCCGGAGTTTTCATCCGACGGCTTAACTCTATATATATTTTTTGATTTTTATTCTCAGTCTGCCTTTTTTGCTTTCGCCTAAGATTTCCTCAATAGCAGCCTTTCCCTTTCCGCGGAAAACCAGAGTACTTCCTTCGGTAAGCTTATAATCAGGCTTAAAAACCTGAACGGAATTGACGAAAACAAGCCCTTTTTCAATCGCTTCACTCGCCTTTGTCCGTGAGACGGAAAACGCGGCACCGACAGCGTTGTCAAGCCTTAAAGAGGAAACAAAGCTGATGATTTCTTCACTTTTTGCCTCGGTTTTTGCAATCTCGGAAAAAGACACCTCTTTACCCTTTACGCTTGCGCGGCCGACAGACTCAAGCTGACTTAACAGAAAGCTTTTCACGCTCCTGACGCAAGGCACAAAACAGCCGTTTTCGTCCACCAGAAGATCGCCGAGCATTTCTCTTTTTATCCCGAGTGCCATCAATGCGCCGAGATAGTCCCGATGTGAAAGCGAAGTAAACCGGTCCTTGTCGATACGGATCAGACAAAACGGGCAGTCATCGGGGCTTTCAAGAAAAAACGAATCTATATCTGTGATTTCCAAAAACTTCGGTACAAACACCGCCGCCGTTTTTGATGCGTCCTTGTAGCCGCCGAAATAAAACGTATCGGTATACTTGTTTTGCTCTTTTTCGAGCACGCTTATGACCGAACGCTGTCTTTCGTCAAGAAAGTTGGTCGCTGTAATCATCGAATTGTCTTCGCTTCTGGTTTTCAGATCTCTTGCTTTGGCAAGAAGAAGAAGTTCGTCATCCGTCATAATTGTAGTTGTGTGCTTTTTCGAGCATCATGTCCTTTACTTTCATCAGTCTTGTCGTGTTCGAACGCTCGTTTTCGTCAAGCTTCATCGTGATGTATTTGATCGTATCCTGATACTGCGGTATCATCACGTGCTCAAGGGCATTGACTCTGCGCCTTGTGCGTTCGATTTCGCCCGCCATAAGCTGGCAGTTCTTTTCCACTTCGGCCAATCGGAGCATATCGGGCATGATATCCGAAAGTGCCTTCACCGCATCGTCAAGGTCACACGACGTAAAAGCGTAACCGTAGGAATAGATCTCACCGTCAACGGCAGTCTTATATTCAGGCTTGAAAACCGGCACGGTAACGCTCATCACGTTTTTCTCTTCCACGTCAACACTCATGGACTGCGACGGCATCATCAACGCCACCTCGACCGCTTCGTCGCTCATCACGCTTGCGGCCTTTGCCATATGAACACCGGCATCCTTTATGGCGTCTTCCACCTTTTTTCTCAATTCCTTATTTTCCCGGACAAGCAGCAGAAACTGACGCATCAGCTCGTCGCGCTTGTCTTTAAGAAGCTTGTGACCACGCATAGCGGTAACAAGCTTTTTCTTCAGGTTGGAAAGCTCCATTCTTGTCGGATTGACATTCATTACCGCCATTTCGTCACCTACTTTTTATCATAATACTGATCGAGGAATTTATCGCTGATTCTCTTGAGTTCACTTCTCGGAAGAATCGAAAGCAATTTCCAGCCGAGATCAAGTGTTTCTTCAATCGTCCGGTCGGTTTCAAAACCTTGGGAAACATACTGCTTTTCAAACTCCTCGGCAAACTTGGCATATAACTTGTCGATATCAGTCAAGGCCGCTTCGCCTAAGATAACCATTAGTTCCTTAGCGTCCTTGCCTCGGGCATACGCCGAGAAAAGCTGGTTCATCGTATTCGAATGATCCGCACGGGTCTTGCCCTCGCCAATACCCTTATCCTTCAGTCTTGAAAGTGACGGAAGAACGTCGATAGGCGGAGTAATGCCCTTACGGTGCAGTTCACGGCTTAAAATGATCTGACCCTCAGTGATGTAACCTGTAAGGTCCGGTATCGGATGCGTTTTATCATCTTCGGGCATCGTTAAAATCGGTATCATTGTGATACTGCCGTTTTTACCCTTTTGTCTGCCCGCTCTTTCATAAATGCCTGCAAGATCGGTATACATATAACCCGGATAACCTCTTCTGCCGGGAACTTCTTTTCTTGCGGCCGAAACCTCACGAAGCGCATCTGCATAGTTTGTAATATCGGTCAGGATA
>JBJFHV010000405.1:0-7200 GCA_051894015.1 Acutalibacteraceae bacterium
AATTTCATCAACAGTCACCTCACGGCACATGATGTCCTCTTTCCAGCGGGACGGAAGTACGCTCGGACTTGCCGAAAGGTAATCCAGATCAATGATCGGCTTGACAAGCGTTTTGAGTGCCTTATTCTTCTGAACGGCAACAAGCGAATCCGGAAGCGCAAACGAACGTCCGAAGCCGGCAGTCAGCTGTACAAAGAGTTTCGCACCCGTAGCATGAATTTCACGCATAAACGGTTTCAGCTGTTGAAACATCTTTTTATTCTGCCACAGCCAGCGTCCGCAGATCGTATCTCTCAGCGGTGCAATACCGGGAATAATCAGGCCGACATTGTTTTTCGCTCTCTCGAGGAAAAAGTGAGCCGCTTCCTTGTCAAAATGGTTTGGTTCCATCCAGCCGAAAAGCGAGGTTCCGCCCATCGGACACAGGACAATGCGGTTCTTGATTTCGACGTTTCCGATTGTCCACGGCGTAAACAGGGCAGAGTATTTTTCGTCCATAACAATCCTTCTTTCTTCATAAATTCTCCCAAAATTAAGCAATACCATTGTATTCGCCCGATTCAATTATATTCTACCGGCCGTTCAAAGTCAAGTAAATCGGCAGCACCTGTAAACTTTTTACGATCGGCGTCCATTGACATTTCACCGGGACTTCAATATAATAGTTCCAGTTTGTTTTTCGGAGGATATTTTGATGCTTTCAAAGTACTTAGGCGACAAGCCGTTTTGGAAAATCACCGCAAGGCTTGCATTGCCGATCGCCATACAGAATATGCTCACAGGCTCTTTTCAGCTGATTGATACACTGATGGTCAGCAAGCTCGGTGACGTTGCACTCTCTTCAGTCGGAATGGCAGGTCAATGGAGCTGGCTTTTAAACCTCGTTTCGTTCGGACTATGCTCGGGTATGTCGGTTTTTGCCGCACAATATTGGGGAATCAAGGACTATAAGTCTATGCGGCGTGTTCTCGGTATTGCGCTTTGCACCGCGTCGGTCATTGCCTTCTTGTTCTTTATTCCGGCTTGCTTTTTTCCAACCACGGTTATCTCGTTTTTCAACAAGGAAGCCGCCGTTATTGAAAGCGGAAGCGCTTACATGAAAATTGCCTGCTTCTCCTACCCTGCCGTGATGCTGACGGTTATCCTTTCCGGCTTTTTGAGAAACATCGAAAAGGTAAAAGTTCCGATGTACGTTTCGGCGGTTACAACGGTTCTCAACGCTGTTTTGAATTACGGCTTCATCTTCGGAAAATTCGGTCTGCCCGAGCTGGGCGTGCGCGGTGCGGCGACGGCAACCTGCATTTCGTCCTGGACAGGACCCGTTCTTTTGCTTGTGATTTCAGTCTTTCAGAAAAATCATCTTGTACAAAGCCCTAAAGACCTGTTTTCTTTCAAGCCGCATCATATCAAAGCCTTCTTCAAACGGGCAATCCCCGTTGTATGCAACGAAGCACTCTGGGCGACGGGAATCGTCGTTTTAAACGCGGTTTATTCCAACATGGGCTACGAATACTATGCGGCCGTTACAATTCTCAAAACGGTTGTTGACCTTGCGTTTGCCTTCTTTGTCGGTTTGGGTAACGCCTGCGTCATTATGGTCGGAAAATCCGTCGGTAAGGGAAACATCGAGCGTGCCGTCAACGATTCAAAACGGTTTGCGCTTCTCGTTCCGCTGACAGCCTTATTGATCGGCTTACTGATGGTACTTTTCAGAAATCAGCTGATCAGCATTTTCAATATGGGGGACAACATCTCCGATCTTACCGTCAATACAGCAAGAGCCATTATCCTTTTTGTCGGACTCGAAATGCCGCTTCGCATGATTGCCTATGTTCAGGTCGTCGGCATCTTCCGCTCCGGCGGAGACACCTTTATGGGAATGGTCTGCGACGTCGGAAGTCTTTGGGTCTTTGCGGTCCCGGCGGCTATTCTTTGCTCGAAAGTGTTTGCGCTACCGTTCGTCGCTGTACTGATTACCGCATATTTAGCCGAAGATATTCCGAAAAGCATCTTCTGTCTTGTTCATTTTCATTCGCTCAAATGGCTCAAGCCGGTCACAAGCGAAGGAATTAGGGGAAAAGAGGAATATTTCAAGGCCAAGAAACAGATTTAATTATTGAAAATTACAGTATTTTCCTGTATAATGATAAAAACTACCAAATGAAACAAGGAGAACATTATGAGTAAGCTAAAAAAGAAAATAATGCGTACGGTCAGTGACATCGGTGCACTCGTGACCAATGCAGTTTCTCAGACCTCTGTCAAAAGCGACGGTGAGCCGGAAAAGTCAACGCCGGAAATCATGCGTCTTTGCCGTGAGATCGCCGCAGAAGGCACTGTACTGCTCAAGAACGACAATAACGTTTTGCCGCTGACAAAGGACAGAGTTGTTTCCGTCTTCGGAAGAGTTCAGAAAGACTATTTTTATGTCGGTTACGGCTCAGGCGGTGATGTCAACGCACCGTACAAGGTCAGCTTGATTGACGGCATGAGAAACAACGAAAACATCACCGTAAACGAGGAGCTTGCCGCCGTTTATGAGAAGTGGATCGAAGAAAACCCCGTCAATGACGGAATCTGGGGCAACTGGCCGATGTACTATGAAGAAATGCCCGTAACAAGCGAACTTGTGGAATCCGCCTCAAAAGTATCGGACACTGCGGTAATTGTTATCGGACGCGCCGCCGGTGAGGACAGAGAAAACACGCTGACGGAAGGCAGCTACTACCTTACGAAAATTGAAAGAGATCTTCTTGACAAGGTATGCCGTTATTTTGAAAAGGTCGTCGTGCTTCTCGACTGCGGAAGCATCATCGATATGTCGTGGGCAAAAAAGTATAACAGCCGGATTTCCGCTATTCTTTATGTATGGCAAAGCGGTATGGAAAGCGGTAACGCTGTCGCGGACGTACTTTCCGGTGCCGTTTCTCCGAGCGGCAAGCTTGCCGATACGATTGCACTTACATACGAGGACTATCCGTCATCAAAGTATTTCGGCGACAAGATGGCCAACGAATACGCCGAGGATATCTATGTCGGTTACCGCTATTTTGAAACCTTTGCCAAAGACAGAGTGCTTTATCCGTTCGGCTTCGGCAAAGGCTACACCAATTTTTCGATAAAAGTTACCTCCGCAAGAATTACGGGCAACACGGTTTCCGTTTACGTCAACGTGAAGAACACCGGAGATACATACAGCGGCAAAGAAACCGTTCAGGCATATGTAAATGCTCCTCAGGGTGCGTTGGGAAAGCCGCTTCGCTCCCTTGTCGCTTTTGAAAAAACCGGTCTTTTAGCCCCGGGTCAGGAAGAAAAACTCAAGCTGAGTTTTGATATTGATTCACTTGCAAGCTACGATGACAGCGGCCTTTCAGGATATAAAAACGCTTATGTACTTGAAAAGGGCGAATATGAGGTATATGTCGGAACAGACGTCCGTTCTGCAGAGATCGCAAAGAAGTTCACCGTACCGGCGATAAAAGTCGTCAAGCAGTGCGTTCAGGCGGCAGCTCCCGATCCGAAGAAACCGTTTTTGAGATTGAGAGCCAAAACCGACGAAAACGGCAATATCAAACCTGTAACCGAATTTGCACCGGTCATGAGAGAATCACTCAAAAAGCGTATTTTGGACAATCTTCCGCCTGTTTATCCGCAGACCGGAGACCAAGGGATCAAACTCAAAGACGTAAAAGACGGAAAAGCAACAATGGAAAGCTTTGTCGCTCAGCTTTCACTGACAGAGCTTGAAGCAATATCAAGAGGCGACTATGTTATGAACAGCCCCTTGGGTGCACGCGGAAACGCAGGCGCTTTCGGCGGTGTTCTTCCCTCACTTCGCGAAAAAGGCGTGCCGGCCATGATTACAACCGACGGTCCGTCCGGTATCCGTCTCGGCGCTTTCTGCTCACTTCTTCCGAACGGTGCGGTTCTCGCCTGCTCCTTTAACCGTAAACTGGTTACCGAGCTATATGCCGAGCTCGGCAAGGAAATGAAGGACAGGGGCAGTGATATTCTACTCGCTCCCGGCATGAACATTCACCGTAATCCCCTTTGCGGAAGAAACTTTGAATATTTCTCGGAAGATCCGCTTCTTTCCGGCGAAACGGCGGCAAGCGTTGTCATCGGTATTCAGTCTCAGGGTGTTTCCGCCTGTCCGAAGCACTTTGCGTGTAACAATCAGGAGACCAACCGTATTTTCAACGATTCTCGAGTTTCCGAAAGAGCACTTCGTGAAATTTACCTGAAAGGTTTCGAAATCTGCGTCAAGAAAGCGGAGCCGAAAAACATCATGACGTCCTACAACAAAATCAACGGCGTCTGGGGTCATTACAACTATGATCTTTGCACGACGATTCTTCGCGGCGAATGGGGCTACAAAGGCAACGTCATGACCGATTGGTGGATGAGAAACAGCGAATCTCCGGAATTTCCCGGAACATACAATCAGGCCTACCGTGTCAGAGCTCAGGTCGATGTTCTCATGCCCGGCGGAAGCCGACTCGGCTATCGCATCCCTGACGGTTCGATCAAGGTTTCTTACAAGGCAAAAGACGGTATCACCTTAGGTGAGCTTCAGAGAACCGCCATGAATGTGCTGAAATTTGCGATGAATAAGCTCGACTGATTCCGGTACTACACAATCAATTATCTTAAATCCGTCAACAAGGAATTCGGTAAGGACGACTTTACGCAGAAGCTTGTTCCGGCGGCCGGTTTAAGATATCTGATAAAAAAATAATCAAAAAGGAGAAACAATCATGAAAAAAACATTCAAAAAAATGCTTTCTCTTCTGCTTGCCGTCATGCTGATCTTTTCCGTTTGCTCGGTCAGCTTTGCGGTCGGCGAAGAGGAAACAACCGATGAGGTAACCGGCTTTACGGAAAAGGACTTCCTGACAACCAAGGGCACAAAAATCGTCAATGCCGAGGGCAAGCAGGTTACATTGAAAGGCGTGAACCTCGGTTCATGGCTGATTATTGAGGACTGGCTGAGTCCCTATGAGGAAGCAACAGACAATCTCAACATTTTCGACACGCTTACCGAACGCTTCGGCGAAGAAAAAGCGTATGAACTGATGAACATCTATCAGGACAACTGGATCACCGAATATGACCTTGACGAAATTAAGTCGATGGGCTTCAACTGTGTGCGTGTGCCGTTCTGGTTCCGGAACTTCTATTATGACGATAACGGCAGAAAAATCCTCGACGAGGACGGAAACTGGGACTTCTCACGTCTTGACTGGGTTGTCAGCGAGTGCAAGGAAAGAGAACTTTATGTCATTCTGGATATGCACGGCGCTGTCGGTTATCAAAGCGACGCTCTGCACAACGGAAAGCAAGGCGGCTGCGGACTGTTCGACAAAACCGAGCAGGGCGAACGTTACAGAGAACTGACCGATGAGCTTTGGACAGCCATCGCTGATCGCTTCAAGGGTGAGCCGACCGTTGCGATGTACGACCTTCTCAACGAGCCGATGTGCGACGTAAAATGCACAGAAGTGAAGAGAAGAATCAACAACGAATCGATTTACACACGCCTTTATGACACCGTTCGCGCAGCAGATCCGGATCACATTATCACCATGGAATGCATCTGGACCGCAGCTGCTCTTCCCCATTCTTTCGTTAAGGGTTGGAAAAATGTTGTTTATCAGCTTCATTTCTATAACAACAACAACGCCATCTTCAATTTCTTTGTATTGATGTCAAGACTTTACCAATTCAACGTTCCCCTCATCATGGGCGAATTTTATCCGCTTGGCACAACCACCTGGAACAACTGCTTCAAGACCATGAACACATTGAATGTCAATTGGATGCTTTGGACATATAAAGCCGCCGGACACGGTATGTGGGAATCGGACTGGGCACTCAGAGGAAGCAAGGACGGTTTTGAACGAGCAAAACTTCAGACTGACAGTTACGAAGAAATTGCAAGAAAATGGGGCGAATGCATGAGAACCGAAAACGGTTATCAGGATACGGGTCATTACGACAAGAATGTTAAAGATTTTTTATAATCTTATCCATTAGTCATTCTGTTTTTTAAGTAAAAAGAATCTCCTATATGGACAGCCGTCAGAAACGGTTCGTTCATATAGGAGGTTCTTTTTTATGGGGTGTTGAGAGTAATCAAAGTATAAAAAAATCACGTCGATTCGTGGTGCTCAGGTAATAAGCGCGCCTTCAATTTCGCTCGACCAACCAAGCGTCTGCATAACACCATCTGTATCTTCACTGCCGACATGATAATATGTTTTTCCGTCGTCACCGAGTGCATAATCGCCGTAAACCTGGATGGTTACACCGTTGTCAAGCTTTGCGATATATAACGGATGCATGAGTTTTAGCTGCTTATGTACTGTCATTTTGATTCTTCCTTTGATTTATAAGCTTAATTATTTACTGCTATAGTTTAACACATGAAAATGGAAAAATCAATAAAATTGTGAAAATATTTCACAAACAATAAATTTACTTATTCTTAGCTTGTATTGCATCTTTTTCGTTTCTATTTTAGTAAATGATGAAAATAAACCGTGAAAAGAAAAATCCGTCTTCCAAGAGAACGGATTTTTCTTTGTCAAGACAAAAAATCTTCAAAATGTGAAAAGCCGATATCGTCAGCAATCAACTACTTTCAAAAGTGCCTAAGATTATTTTTATAAAAATACGGTCCATACATACTCTCATGCGTTTTAGAATAAGTCCATGAGAAATCATCAGCGGTAACCGTCACATCAATAAATTGATCCAATAATTCGGCTGAAAGATTTTCAGCATATTGTAATTTGTATGCAATATTATCACAATTGCTGATAATCACGCATATGTTTTTATTTTCCTTATCAAACAATTCTTTTGCATTTTCTTGAGTTTCGCACTTCAAAAAATCAAAACTGAAAATATGCCAAAGAAACGAGTTGAACTGACGAGAATTCAGGCATAATTTTTTAATTTCTTCCAAATTTTTATCGGCAGGAGAAAAAGCTTCTAACCATTGCCTTTTATATTTAGTAGTTTCCTTTTTGCTTAACGGATTATACTGAATATTCAGGTTATTAAATATAGTGATAAAGTCCTGCTTCGTTGCTTCTGTATCCAAAAGCTGTTGTTTTTTGCAATCGATTTTTTCTTTAATGATTTTATTTATTTCCCAAAATCGAGGCGACTCATACATCATTTCTTCCGGTTTTT
>JBJFHV010000406.1:0-1578 GCA_051894015.1 Acutalibacteraceae bacterium
CTTGGTTCTACAATACCTCACCATTCACTTCCTTTGTTCAGTTTTGAAGGTACATCAATATGATCCGTCCCGTGTGGGCGGATTTTTTCTTTTCTCAGTTTTCTACAAATGTCTTGAAAAGAAGTCAATTCTATGTTATAATGAATAAAAATTACCAAGATGTTAACATTTTAAATTTATTTTTAAGGAGGGAAATTTATGAAGAAATTACTTTCGGTTATACTTGCTATTTGCTTGATTTTCACTACTTCATCTGTCGCTTTTGCCTTTGATACGAATCCGGATGTTACTTGTAATGACCCTGTCATTTATATCGGCGGTGACAGTAACGACATCTATTATGATAATGATACGCAACATTTCCGCATCGATGATGTTTTCGGACTTCTCGATAGCGATGACAACGGTGACAACAGTAAAATCAAGGAAGCCGCTTTTAATATTCTGAAGCCGTTTATACTCGAAGGTATTGCGTTTAATAAATGGGATAATTATTACAAAGCAGTTGAAAAAGAAATCAGTGAAATGTTCGCGCCGATTATGCTTGATAAAAACGGAAATGTACCGGAAGACTCCGATTCCGGCATCGGCAAGGTTGCGGCTGCAGGTAATCAGTGGGAGATGACCCATAATCTTTGCGACGCCAACGGTAAGTATAGCGAAAAGTCGTATGAGTTTAACTATGACTGGCGTCTCGATCCGATTGAGCTTGCCGAGGAGCTTCATAACTATATTGAGGGTGTAAAAAAGGCGACCGGTCACAGCAAGGTTTCTCTTGACTGTAAATGTCTCGGCACAAATGTTGTTCTTGCCTACATTCAAAAGTACGGAAGTGATAGCATCAAGGGTATCGCTATTGATGTTGCAACTTCGTACGGCGCTGACTTTTTGAGCGGAATATTGAGCGGCGACTTTGGAATTGACGGCAATTCGGTTGTAAGACTTATTTCGGACATCGAAGTATTCGAAGATGATTTTTCGGTAAGTCCGCTTGTCACGTCAACAATTGAGCTTCTTGCCAACTCCGGTGTTCTCGATACGCTGTCTTCTGTTGCGCGCAAAACGATTTATGACAAGATTGAATACGGAATTATTTCCGCGTTGGCGACTTCAACGTTTTTGACCATGCCTTGTTATTGGGCTCTTGTATCGACGGAAGACTTGGATGAGGCACTTGTCTATGTTTTCGGCGAAGAAGGCAGCGAAAAGAGACAGGAATATGCCGGTCTGATTGAGAAGATTACCGTTTACAACGAAACAGTCAAGAAGAATGTCGATGAAATTTTAAAATCGACAAAGGTTCCCGACGAAAACGGTAAATCCGTTAATCTTTGCATCATCTCTAAGTACGGCACTCAGATGGTTCCCGTTCTCAAAGACGGAAGTGTTTTAGGCGATCAGTATGTTTCAGCGAAGAATTCGTCTTTCGGCGCGACAACATCGACGGTATATGATACTCTTTCCGACGAGTACATAGCGCAAAGACAAGAGGAGGGACTCGGCAAGTACATTTCTCCTGATAAGCAGATTGACGCTTCTACCTGTCTTTTCCCGGACTATACAGGGTTTATTAAAGGC
>JBJFHV010000407.1:0-1575 GCA_051894015.1 Acutalibacteraceae bacterium
AAACAACAAAGCCGATTATCAGTATGCTGATAAGTGTTTTTAAGACGATTGATCGGCCGGAATCTTTTTTTGCATTACCGTCCGGTTTCTTCTTTTCTTCGGGATTTTTGCCGGCCGGTGTCGGTGCGCCGGCTTTGATCGGTGCTTCGTATGAAGCGTTGCTGCCCGAAACAGCAGCCTGAGAATCCGGACGCAGAGAAGAAAGAATATGATTCTTTAATTCTCCGACGCTGTGAAATCTTTCGTTCGGATAGACTTTTAAGCTTTTGATGAGTACGCCGATGGCCTCGCTTGTCATGCCTGACGCAAGCGAGTGCGGTATGATCATCGCGTCTTTTTGAATCCGTTCGGTTGATTTTTGCGGAGAAACACCCGTCATACAGATATACATAACAGCCATCAGCGAATAGATATCTGCCTCGGGACCGATCTGAAATTGTCTGTCATACAGCTCGATCGGAGCGTATCCGTCCTGTAAAACGGCCTCAACCTCAGGTACCGAAGCAACGGACAGCGGAATACCGGGAGCGGACAGATGGATTTTTCCGTCAGAGCCGATGGTGACGGTGCTGACGTTGATTCCGGAATGGATAATACCGGAGCGGTGAAGATAATCCAATGCGTCAAAGACCGGTATAAAGGTTTCACAGGCCTGTTGCCACGAAAGCAGGACACCGTTCGAGTCGAGATATTGACGAATGGTAATACACTGTTTGTAATCGGTCACGGCATAAACCGTATTGTTCAGATAAAAAATATCATACGGCGTTTCCAAAACATCGATTCCGTTTAATGTCTGGAGCGTTTTCCAAAGCTCGTCAAAGCTGTTGAGACATTGATAATAAAGCGCACTGTATTGAGAACACGGGGAGGCTTGTTTTTCATCGCCTGAACGAAAAGCGATTTTTTCGGGGAAAAATTCATGAATATTGACCCTTGTACCTTTTTGAAGATCAAAGCCGCAATAAGTGATACAGGTGTTCGTTTTTGAAGATACCGCGCCGACAACATAATTTTGTTTGAGAACGGTGCGAAGAGGGAGGCAGGGAGCGGACTGAACAGAAAGTCGGTCAAAACCGCATCTTGAACACTTGGTTTCCTCCGGCAAAAGCGGATTCATACAGCCCATGCAAAGATTATTGTAATTTGTCATGGCTTTTCCTCCTTGGTGATTGATGATATCAGACGACCTGGAAAATATAGAACTTCAAATAATCCGTTTCGGGGACGTTCCAAAGAATCGGATGATCGGGAGACTGTTGTCTTGCTTCGATTTGCAAAAGACTGACTCCGGCATCACTTGCGGCGCTTTTGAGCATCTTTCTGAACAGCTCGTCTGTCATGAAATGGGAGCATGAGCAGGTGGCAAGATATCCGCCTCTCGGCAAAAGCTGCATTGCTTTCATGTTGATTTGCTTGTAGCCTCTTTCGGCGTTTCGGACGGTTTTGCTGCTTTTGGTGAAAGCCGGCGGGTCAAGAATGATATAATCATAGGTTTTGTCGCCGTTTTCGTAAAGCCTTGTCAGAAGCTCGAAAACGTCTTCGCAGAGAAAGTCTATGTTCTCAAGTCCGTTT